>JALORM010000368.1 GCA_025458985.1 Paracoccaceae bacterium
GCCCCGTCGTGCTGGCGCTGCCACGCGGCGGGGTGCCGGTGGCGGCGCCCGTCGCGCGGCGGCTCGGGGCGGCCCTGGGCCTGCTGCTGGTGCGCAAGCTGGGTGTGCCGGGGCACGAGGAACTGGCCGCGGGCGCGGTCGGCGGCGGCGACCCGCCGGTGACGGTGTTCAACGACAACGTGCTGGCGATGATCGGGAAGACCGAGGCGGATTTTGCGGGCGCCGTGGCCGCCAAGGTGGGCGAGATCGCGGCGCGGCGGGCGCGCTACCTGGGCGACCGCCCCGACCCGGAGGTGGCGGGGCGCACGGTCGTGGTCGTCGACGACGGGACCGCCACGGGCGCGACGGTCAGGGCGGGCCTGCTTCTGCTGAAGGCGCGCAAGCCCGCCCGGGTGATCCTGGCCGTGCCGGTCGCCCCGCGCGCGGCGCTGGGCGACTTCGCGGGGCTGGCCGACGAGGTGGTGTGCCTCGAGACGCCCGAGCCCTTCGTCGCGGTCGGCGCGCATTACGCGCGGTTCCCCCAGACGAGCGACGAGGAGGTCGTCGCCCTGCTGGAGGCCGCGCGCGGCGCCTAGGGCCGCGCCGGGATGTTCAGGCCGCGCTGCACGGCGGGCCGGGCGAGGAACCGGTCGAGGTAGGCGGGCACCCGCGACAGCCCGGCCCAGCCGACCTGGTCGCCGGCCTGGTAGAAGTCGCGCAGAGTCTTCAGCCAGGGGCAGATCGCGATGTCGGCGATGGAGTAGTCGCCCGCGATCCACTCGCGCCCGTCGAGCTGGCCTTCGAGAACCCGCAAGAGGCGGCGCGCCTCGTCGTAGTAGCGCTGGCGGGGGCGGGGGTCCTCGATCTCGCGTCCGGCGAACTTGTGGAAGAAGCCGACCTGCCCGAACATAGGGCCGAGGCCGCCCATCTGGAACATCAGCCACTGGGTGACCTGCCAGCGCGCCGCGGGGTCCGAGGGCCGCAGCTTGCCCGACTTTTCGGCAAGGTAGAGCAGGATGGCGCCCGACTCGAACAAGGGCAGCGGCCGCCCGCCGGGCCCCTCGAGGTCGATGATCGCGGGGATCTTGTTGTTTGGGTTGAGCGACAGGAATTCGGGGGAAAGCTGGTCGTTCGTGTTGAAGTCGATCAGGTGCGCGTCGTAGGGCAGCCCCGTCTCCTCCAGCGCGATCGACACCTTCTGCCCGTTCGGCGTCGGCAGCGAATAGAGCTGGATCGCGCCCGGCGTGCGGGGCGGCCAGCGGCGGGTGATGGATTAGCACGTAAGCCCAAGGGGCCGGCGAAAGAAGTTGCGCAGCCTGTGCGGAAAACTGCTAGAGCATATGCGCCGGCGCGCGGAGGGACAAAAGACGCGGAGGACCGGCGGGAACCGACAAGGTGGGGATAGTAAATGCTTCAGGAATTCAGGGACTTCATCGCCAAGGGCAATGTCATGGACATGGCCGTGGGCATCATCATCGGCGCGGCCTTCACGGCGATCGTCACCTCGCTGGTCGAGGACCTCGTGAACCCGCTTCTCGGGATCTTCATCGGCGGCATCGACTTCAGCGCGATCAGCTTCGGCCTGGGCGACGCGCAGTTCATGGTCGGCAACTTCATCAACGCGGTGATCAAGTTCGTGATCGTCGCCTGGGTCGTGTTCCTGCTGGTCAAGATGGTGAACCGGGTCAAGGACGCCGCGGTGAAGAAGGGCGAGCCCGTCCCCGCGGCACCGGCTGGCCCCACCCAGGAAGAGCTGCTGATGGAAATCCGCGACGCGCTGCGCGCCCGCGCCTGAACCGCAGACGCGACATGCCAGACGGCCGCCCGGGTGCTCGGGCGGCCGTCTTCGTCGGGACGCCGCGGGCGCCGGCCGGGCCGCCCGTCAGGCGGCCAGCTTCAGCGCCAGTTGCGGGGCCAGAACGTCGATGCCGAGCGCCTTGCCGACAGCGTAATAGGTGAGCCTGCCGGCATGGGTGTTGAGGCCTGCCAGCAGGTGCGGATCTTCCTCGCAGGCTTTCCTCCAGCCCTTGTCGGCCAGCGCCAGCATGAAGGGCATCGTCGCGTTGCCAAGCGCGAGCGTCGAGGTGCGCGCGACCGCCCCGGGCATGTTCGCCACGCAGTAGTGCAGGATGCCGTCGACCTCGTAGATCGGGTCCTGGTGGGTGGTGGGTCGCGAGGTCTCGAAGCAGCCGCCCTGGTCGATCGCCACGTCGACGATGGCGGCCCCGGGCTTCATGGTCGCCAGCTGCGCGCGGGTGACGAGCTTCGGCGCGGCGGCCCCGGGGATCAGCACGGCGCCGATCACCATGTCGGCCTGGGCCACCAGCTCGGCGGTGGCGGCAGCGCTCGCGTAGAGCGTGCGGAAATCGCGCGAGAACACGTCGTCGAGGTAGCGCAGCCGCGGCAGCGACCGGTCGAGCACGGTCACCTCGGCGCCCATGCCTGCCGCCACGCGGGCGGCGTGGGTGCCGACGACGCCGCCGCCGATCACCACGACGCGGGCCGGCGCGACCCCGGGAACCCCGCCCATCAGCACACCGCGCCCGCCGTTGGCCTTCTGCAGCGTCCAGGCCCCCATCTGGGGGGCAAGCTTGCCGGCCACCTCGGACATGGGTGCCAGCAGGGGCAGTCCGCCTGCCTTGTCGGTGACCGTCTCGTAGGCGATGGCCGTCACGCCGCTGTCGAGCAGGTCGCGCGTCTGCTCGGGGTCGGGCGCGAGGTGGAGGTAGGTGAAGAGCACCTGTCCCGCGCGCAGGCGCTTGCGCTCCGCCGCCTGCGGCTCCTTCACCTTCACGATCATCTCGGCCTCGGCGAAGACCTCCTCTGCGCCGGGAAGGATCCGCGCCCCGGCACGGGTGTAGTCGGCATCGGTGAAGCCCGCGCCGACGCCGGCGCCGGCCTCGACCAGGACCTCGTGGCCGTGCCCCACTGCCTCGCGGGCGGCGTCGGGGGTGAGCCCCACACGGAACTCCTGCGGCTTGATCTCTTTCGGGCAACCGATCTTCATGGGATGCGCTCCTCCTTCGCTGGCAGAAAGGATGCACCGGCCTGCCGCGAAGGTGATCGAAATTCCAGTGAATCTTTGCGGCAGTGCGCGTAGGATCGTCGAAGTCACAGCCGATCTGCGAAAGGACCTTGCGCGATCATGGAACTCGACGCGACGGATTGCCGGATCCTCACGGTCCTGCAGCGGCAGGGGCGGATCACCAATGCCGAGCTCTCGGAACGGGTGAACCTGTCGCCATCGGCCTGCCACCGGCGGGTGCAGCGGCTGGAGGAGGAAGGCTTCATCACCGGCTACGTTGCGCTTCTGGACGCCCGGCGGCTCGACCGGCCGACCACGGTCTATGTCGAGATCACGCTGCAGGGACAGGCCGACGAGCTGCTCGACGCCTTCGAACGCGAGGTGCGGCGCGTGCCCGAGGTGCTGGAATGCCACCTCATGGCGGGATCGGCCGACTACCTGCTGAAGGTGACCGCGCGCGACACCGAGGACTTCGCCCGCATTCACCGCCAGTACCTCGCCCGCCTGCCGGGCGTGGCGCAGATGCATTCCAGCTTTTCGCTGCGGACCGTGCTGCAGACGACCGCGCTGCCGGTCTGAGCGCGGCCGGGCAGCGTCAGCGCAGGATCGAGTCCGCCAAGAGGCGCACCACGGTCGCCTGGCTCATGTAGCCGGAGGCCGGCAGGTTGCGGGTGGACTGGAACCGTCGGATCGCGCGGCGGGTGTCGGCATCGAAGGTGCCGTCGACACGGCCGGGGCCGAGCCCCAGCGCGTCGAGCCGCGACTCGATCAGGTTGCGGGTGAAGGGGGTCAGCCCCAGCGCCTCTTCGGCGCGCGCGGCGGCCGAGGCGTCGCCCTGTCGGGTGAGCGTCTCGATCCGCGCCTCGGCCCGGTCGCGGAAGCCGCCGCGCGGCTGGCTGGCGAGGTAGTCGCGGTAGGCCGCGACGGTGTCGGCGTCGGTGGCCAGTTCCCAGGCCGCACGGTCGGCGGCGGCGGCCTCGGCTTGCGCGGCCTCGTCGAACGGGCGCAGACGGTCCTGCGCGACCTCGGCATAGAGCCCGTCGGGGTAGCGGCGCAGGTAGGCCCGCAGGCCCGCCTCGTCGCCGCGCGCGCCGGTCTCGTTCCAGTAGAGACGGTCGGCGCGGTCCTGTTCGGCCTGCCGGGCGGCGGCCTCGGCCTCGAGCTCCTCGGCCCGGCGGGCGGCCTGCGCGTCGAGCCGCGCGATCTGGTCCTCGGTCAGGTAGCCGGTCGGGCCTTCGAGCGCGCTGCGAGTGCCGCGGCCGAAGATGCCGTCGATGCCACGCGGGTCGTAGCCCAGAAGCGACAGGCTGCGCTGGACCTGCCGGCGCTGGTCGCGGGTGAGGCGCAGGCCGTCCTCGGTGGCCTGTGCGGCAGCGGCCGGATCGGTCGCGGCCCGCAGCCGCGCGATCGCGGCGCGGGCGAGGGGGGCATTGGCGCTGGCGGGGTATAGGCGAAGGTAGTCCTCGTACGAGGCGATGGTGTCCTCGGCCAGCGCCAGCGCCCAGGCCGCCCGTTCGCCCCGGGGGTTGCCGGCCTCCGGCACGATGAGGCGAAGTCGGCGACGGCATCGGCCTCGCCCCGCAGCAGCGCCACGCCTTGTGGTACCTCGGGCGCGCCGATGCCGCGCGTCAGCCCCGCGCCGAGGG
>JALORM010000369.1 GCA_025458985.1 Paracoccaceae bacterium
CCCTGGTACGCGCCCCCTTGCCGCCCGCCGGGCCCGCCTATACCTTCCGGCAAACACCAAAGAGCGCTTCATGCAGATCGGCATCCTGCAGACCGGCCATGCGCCCGACGCGCTTATCGGGCGCACCGGCGACTATGGCGACATGTTCCAGCGGCTGCTTGCGGGCCAGGGCCTGACGTTCCGAGTCTGGTCGGTGGTGGACATGGAGTTTCCCGCCTCGGTCCACGACGCCGAAGGCTGGCTTCTGACCGGATCGCGCCACGGGGCCTACGAGGATCACCCGTTCATCCCGCCGCTCGAGGCCTTCATCCGCCAGGCGCACGCCGAGGGCGTGCCTATGGTTGGCGTCTGCTTCGGCCACCAGATCATCGCCCAGGCGCTGGGTGGAAAGGTCGAGAAATATCACGGCGGCTGGTCGGTCGGGCCCACGCGCTACCGCCTGAACGGCGAAGAGGTGCGTCTCAACGCGTGGCACCAGGACCAGGTGGTCAAGGTGCCCGAAGGCGCCGAGGTGGTCGGCACCTCGCCGTTCTGCGAGAACGCGGCGCTCGTCTACGGCGACCGCGCCTTCACGGTGCAGGCTCACCCCGAATTCGACAACGCCTTCCTGACCGACCTGATCGCCGCCCGTGGCCGCGGCCTGGTCCCCGACCGCCTTCTGGCCGAGGCCGAGGCCGAGCTGGCTGCGCCGGTCGATTCCCCGGTCCTGGCCCGGCAGATCGCCGACTTCTTCAAGCAACACCGCCTCTGACCCCTGAAAGGCCCCCATGTCGGACTGGACCCGCAAGCTTCCCGAGGCCGCCCGCCAGTGGCTGGCCGGCCGCCGTCTGGACGAGGTGGAGTGCATCGTGGCCGACCTGTCGGGCATCGCCCGGGGCAAGGCGATGCCGGCCTCGAAGTTCGCCAAGCAGAGCCACTTCTACCTGCCGAACTCGATCTTCCTGCAGACGATCACCGGCGACTGGGCCGAGGATGCCGACGCCGAATTCACCGAGCCCGACATGGTCTGCGTGCCGGACTGGGAGACCGCGACTGCCGCGCCCTGGACTGCCGACCTGACACTGCAGGTCATCCACGACATCGTCGACCAGAAGGACGAGCCGGTCTGGGTCGCACCGCGCAACGTGCTGCGGCGGGTTGTCCAGCTTTACAACGACGAGGGCTGGCAGCCCGTGGTGGCGCCCGAGATGGAATTCTTCCTCGTCGCGCGCAACATCGACCCCAACCAGCCGGTCGAGCCGCCGATGGGCCGGTCGGGCCGCCGCGCCGCCGCGCGCCAGGCCTATTCGATGAGCGCGGTCGACGAATACGGCCCCGTCATCGACGACATCTACGACTTTGCCGAAGCGATGGGCTTCGAGATCGACGGCATCCTGCAGGAAGGCGGCGCGGGGCAGATCGAGCTGAACCTGCGCCACGGCGACCCGATCAAGCTGGCCGACGAGATCTTCTTCTTCAAGCGGATGATCCGCGAGGCGGCGCTGCGTCACGACTGCTTTGCCACCTTCATGGCCAAGCCGATCCAGGACGAGCCCGGCAGCGCCATGCACATCCACCATTCGGTGATGTCGACGAAGACGGGCAAGAACATCTTCTCGAACGACGACGGCAGCGAAAGCGATGCCTTCCTGCACTTCATCGCCGGGATGCAGAACCACCTGCCCGACGTGATCGCGCTGCTGGCACCTTACGTGAACAGCTATCGCCGCTATGTCCGCGACTTCGCGGCGCCCATCAACCTGGAATGGGGGCGCGACAACCGCACCACGGGCCTGCGGGTGCCGATCTCGGGCCCCGAGGCGCGGCGGATCGAGAACCGGCTGGCGGGGATGGACGTGAACCCCTACCTCGCCATCGCCGCCTCGCTGGCCTGCGGCTATCTCGGGCTCAAGGCGGGCAAGCCGCCGCGCGAGGAGTTCAAGGGCGATGCCTACAACCGGCCCGAGGACATCCCGAACACGCTGGCCGACGCCCTGTGGAACCTGGGCGAGGCAAAGGACATGCAAGGGGTCCTGGGGCGCGACTTCTGCCGCATCTACACCGCGGTCAAGACGCTGGAGAACAAGGAATTCCTTCAGGTCATCAGCCCGTGGGAGCGTGAGCACCTGCTTCTGAACGTATGAACCTGCTCTACGCCAACGACCGGCCCGGGAAGTACCCGCCCTCGTGGTACGCAGCGACGGTCGACCCGCTGCCCCCGTTCGCGCAGCTCCGCGGCGAGACGCGCGCCGATGTCTGCATCGTCGGGGGCGGCTATACCGGCCTGTCGGCGGCGCTGCACCTTGCACGGAAGGGCTACGATGTCGCGCTGGTCGAGGCGCACCGCGTGGGCTTCGGCGCCTCGGGGCGCAACGGCGGACAGGTCGGGTCGGGCCAGCGGCTTGAGGTGGACGAGCTGGAACGCCGCTTCGGCAAGGCGGATGCGCGCAGGCTCTGGGACTTCGGGGAAGAGGCGAAGGCACTGGTCAAGGGCCTGCTCGACCACCACGCGATCCCGGCCGGCTGGACTCCCGGCGTTGCCCATGCCGACTGGCAGGCGCGCGGCGTGGCTCACACCCACGGCCTGGCCGAGAAGCTTGCCCGCGACTACGGCTACGGCCAGATCGAGCTGCTCGACCGAGACGGCCTGCGCGATCTGGTCGACAGCCCCGCCTACGCGGGCGGGGCGGTCGACTGGGGGGCGGCGCATATCCATCCGTTGGCCTATGCGCTGGGCCTGGCCCGCGCGGCGCAGGCCGCGGGCGTCCGCATCTACGAAGAGAGCGAGGTCCACCACATCGCCGAAGGCCCCGAGGTGGTGGTGCGGACCGGCCGGGGCGCTGTCCACGCCCCGCAGGCAATTCTCGCGGCGAATGGCTACCTTGGCGGGCTCAACGCCCATGTCGCGGCGCGGGTGATGCCCATCAACAACTTCATCGTGGCGACGGAACCCTTGGGCGACCGCGCGCAGACTCTGATCCGCAAGGGCGTGGCGGTCGCGGATTCGAAGTTCGTGGT
>JALORM010000370.1 GCA_025458985.1 Paracoccaceae bacterium
GGCGCCTCCCCTCCCCCTCGTGGGGAGGGGATGGGGGAGAGGGGCTCCGCCCCGGCGCTGGCCGCCAGCATCGCCCGCGCCCGCGCGGCCGCCTCCCACTCCAGCGCGCCGCCGCCGATGGTGCCGTCCTGCCCGTCCTCCCAGACCAGCATCGCCGCGCCCGCCTCGCGCGGGGCCGACCCCTTCGCTTCGGCCACCACGACCCGGGCGACCCGGCCCTCCCGGGCCACCGCCGCCGCCAGCGCAGCCAGGTCGAGGCTCATGCCCGCCCCCGCACCCGCCGCACCGCGGCCAGCACCCGCTCGGCCGTCGCGGGCGCGTCGAGCGCAGGGTAGACCGACCCGTCTCCGCAGGCCGCCACCGCGTCCGACAGCGCCATCAGGGCCGAGATGCCCAGCATCAGCGGCGGCTCGCCCACCGCCTTCGACCGGTGCACCGTCTCCTCCCGGTTCTCCCGCCCCCAGAGCGCGACGTTGAAAACCCGCGGCCGGTCGCCGCAGGCGGGGATCTTGTAGGTCGAGGGCGCATGCGTGCGCAGCCGCCCGCGCCCGTCCCAGACCAGCTCCTCGGTCGTCAGCCAGCCCGCGCCCTGGACATAGCCGCCCTCGATCTGGCCGATGTCGATCGCAGGGTTCAGCGAGGCGCCGGTGTCGTGCAGGATGTCGGTACGCAGGATGCGGTTCTCGCCGGTCAGGGTGTCGATCACCACCTCGGTCACCGCCGCGCCGTAGGCGAAGTAGAGGAACGGCCGCCCCCGCCCGCGGATGCGGTCCCATTCCAGCTTGGGCGTCGCGTAGAACCCCGTGGCCGACAGGCTGACCCGGCCCATGTAGCAGCGCGCGGCGGCCTCGGCGAAGCTCATCTCGGCCCCGCCCACGGCGACGCGTCCGCCCTCGAACCGCACCGCGCCGGGCGTGGCCTGGTGCACCTGCGCCAGATGCCCCGCCATGCGGTCGCGGATCGTCTCGCAGGCGGCCTTGACCGCCATGCCGTTCAGGTCCGACCCCGACGAGGCGGCTGTCGCCGAGGTGTTCGGCACCTTGGCGGTATCGGTCGCGGTGATCTTCACCGCGCCTGCGTCCACCCCGAAGGCCGTCGCCGCCACCTGCGCAACCTTCTGGAACAGCCCCTGTCCCATCTCGGTCCCGCCGTGGTTCAGGTGGATTGACCCGTCCTGGTAGACGTGGACCAGCGCGCCCGCCTGGTTCAGGTGGGTCAGCGTGAAGCTGATGCCGAACTTCACCGGGGTCAGCGCGATCCCCTTCTTCAGCACCTCGTGGCGCGCGTTCCACGCCGCCACCGCCCGCCGCCGCGCGGCGTAGTCCGAGGTGCGCTCCAGCTCGGCCACCAGCTCGTGCAGCACGAAGTCCTCGACCGGCATGCCGTAGGGCGTGCGCTGCGTGCCGCCCCCGTCAGCCACCGCAACGGGCGCCGCCTGCGGCACCGCCGCGCCTTCCGCCCCGCGCGAGGCGAGGTCGGCGCCGGTCTCCGCCGCCCCCTGCTTCTCTTGTTGCGAAATACTCTCGGGGGGGCGCGCAGCGCGGGGGGCAGACAGCCCCCCTCCGCCGGTCCCGTCCGCGGCGAGGTAGAAGTTCAGCCGCCGCACCTCCAGCGGGTCGCGCCCCACCGCATGGGCGATGTGGTCGAGCACGCGCTCGATCCCCAGCATCCCCTGGGGGCCGCCGAAGCCGCGGAAGGCGGTGGCCGACTGGGTGTTGGTGCGCAGCCGGTGGCTGACGATCCGCGCCGCCGGCAGGTGATAGGCGTTGTCGGCATGCAGCATCGCACGGTCGGCGACCGGCAGCGACAGGTCCTGGCTCCAGCCGCAGCGGGCGAACTGCTCGAACACGATTCCGAGGATGCGGCCCTCGGGCGTGATCCCGGCGCGGTAGGCGATGCGGAAGTCGTGCCGCTTGCCGGTGATCACCATGTCGTCGTCGCGGTCGTAGCGCATGCGCGCGGGCCGGCCGGTCCGCCGGGCGACGACCGCGCAGGCCACGGCCAGCGCGTTGCCCTGGCTTTCCTTGCCGCCGAAGCCGCCGCCCATCCGGCGCACCTCGACGCGCACGGCGTTCATCGGAACGCCCAGCGCCTCGGCCACCTTGTGCTGGATCTCGGTCGGGTGCTGGGTCGAGGAATGGACGATCATGTCGCCCCCTTCCTGCGGCAGGGCAAGGGCGGCCTGGCCTTCGAGGTAGAAATGCTCCTGCCCGCCGATCTCCATCGCGCCCTCGACGACGCGCGGCGCTGCGGCGATGGCGGCCTCGGCGTCGCCCGACTCCCAGATGCGCGGGCCGTCCTCGAACCGGCTGCCCGCCTCAAGCGCCGCGTCGATCGTCAGGATCGCGGGGCGCTCGGCCACCTCGATCCGGCCGAGCCGCGCGGCCTTGCGCGCGGCAAGGTGGCTCGTCGCGGCGACGAGGAACACCGGCTGGCCGACGTAGTGCACCGTCCCGTCGGCCAGAAGCGGCTCGTCATGAGCCGAGGGCGAGACGTCGTTGGCATGGGGCAGGTCGGCCGCGGTCAGCACGGCCACCACGCCCGGCGCCGCGCGCACCGCGGCAAGGTCCAGCGCGGCGATCCCGCCGTGCGCCACCTGCGACAGCCCGAAGGCCAGGTGCAGCGCCCCTGCGGGCGCGGGGATGTCGTCGACGTAGCGCGCCGCGCCCGCGACGTGCAGGCGGGCCGCGTCGTGCGGCAGGGGTTTCGAGACGCTCACGGCTCCACCTCCAGCACGCTGACCGGCTCGCCCGACAGGTCGCGGAAGCAGCGCACCAGCAGGTTCCGCGCCACCGCCAGCCGGTAGCCGGCCGAGGCGCGCATGTCGTCGATGGGCGCGAAGTCCTCGGCGAAGGCCGGCAGCGCGGCTTGAACGGTTTCCATCGTCCAGGGCCGGCCCACCAGCGCCGCCTCGACCGCGCGGGCGCGCTTCGGGGTCGCCGCCATGCCGCCGAAGGCGATGCGGGCGGCCGCGACCGTCCCGTCCTCGACCGT
>JALORM010000371.1 GCA_025458985.1 Paracoccaceae bacterium
GGGGTATGCTGCATCGTGTCCTCCAGGTCGGACGGCCGGATGCACGCCGCGGCCGCGGGCCCAAGGGTGGCCCAGGCGCATCCCGGGGGCAAGGCCGGGCCGCCGCCCCCGGCGGAGTTCAGCGCGCCGCGCTGATCGAGAGCGGCCGGAAGACATCCACCCCGACAGCCGACCGGACCTCGACCACATAGGCGAAGCCCAGCTCGCGCAGGTAGATCATCGACTGCGTCTCGGGTCCCTCGGCGTAGTCGACCCGCACCGACACCGGCAGCGCCTCGTACCGGCAGCCGCCGATAGCGACGGTGTCGGCAGGCCCGACGGACATCCGGTAGGACAGCGTGACAGATATCCGGTCGGGCAGCGTCTCGTCGGCCACGACGGGCGACGAGGCGGTCTGCGTGCCGCTGACCTTGGCCCCGGGCACGGGAGGCAGCAGCGGCTCCAGCGCGAAGCTGTAGCCGAAGCTGTCGGGCAGTCCGCCAGCCTCGTGGTCGTCCAGCCCGGTCTCGAACAGGCCGCCGAGCAGCCGGTAGGTATAGATCGGCGTCCCGTCCGGCGCCGACACGGTCTCGGCCACGGTGTCGCCGTCGCGGCGATAGACGGCGACGGTCTGGTCGTCGAACAGGATGCTGACGCCGCGCGCCATGTCGGCCGCGGTCGGACAGGCAGCCGCCGAGGCGGGCGACAGCGCCGCGATCGCAATCAGGCTGCGGAAGGCTGGCAAGGTGTGGGTCTCCCCGGACCGATGCATCAGAACAGGAAACACCGCTGCGCCATGGGCACGATGCCAGCGTGCGCTACCGCTACCGCATCCGGGATCGTTCTGTCACCGTCCCAACAGCTCGCCCGCGGCTTCGATCAGCAGATCGGGGGGATAGACTTTCACCGCGCCACGCGGGTAGCGGAGGGCATAGTGCGTCGCGTTGGTGTGAAGCTCGCTCAGGCTTTCGAGCATCCGTCGGAATGCGTCTCCCCGGTGGTCGGGGGGAACCTGCACCAGACCCGCCTGCAGGACGCCTTCCACGTGCCTGAGCACCCGTGCGCGGTGGCAACGCAGTCCGTCGTCGTCCCACAGCTTGAGAAGGCTGTGTCCGAATGCTTTTTTCAAGGCGTCCACGGTGTAGCGGCCCTCCCGCAACAGGATGGCCTTGCATTCAAGCTCTATCGCATAGGCCAGGCATTGCAGCGTCGGCGCGATGAGATGGTCGGAGCGCGGATCGTTCGCCAGCCACAAGAGGTTGGCCGCCTGAAGGTAGGCGCCCGCGTTTACGGAGAACCGCCGGGCGATCTCCGCCGTGTCTTCCGCCATCAGAACAGGAAGTAGCGCTGTGCCATCGGCAGGACCGTCGCCGGCTCGCAGGTCAGAAGCTCGCCGTCGGCACGCACGACATAGGTCTCGGGGTCGACCTCGACGACGGGCGTGGCGTGATTCAGGCACATCTCGGCCTTGCCGATGCCGCGCGTGCCTTCGACCGCCAGCACCTCCTTGGCAAGCCCGAGACGGCCCCCCACCCCATCGGCCAGCGCGGCGGCCGACACGAAGGTGACCGCCCCGCGGTGGAGCGCGCCGCCATAGGCGCCCCACATCGCCCGTGTGTAGACCGGCTGCGGCGTAGGGATCGAGGCATTGGGGTCGCCCATCTGCGCCACCGCGATGGTGCCGCCGACCAGCACCATCTCGGGCTTGACGCCGAAGAAGGCGGGCGACCACAGGACGAGGTCGGCGCGCTTGCCTTCCTCGACGCTGCCGATGTGGCGGCTCATCCCGTGCGCGATGGCGGGGTTGATCGTGTACTTGGCGACGTAGCGGCGGACGCGCAGGTTGTCGTTCGCGCCCGTCTCCTCGGCCAGGCGCCCGCGCTGGACCTTCATCTTGTGGGCCGTCTGCCAGGTGCGGATGATGACCTCGCCGACCCGGCCCATCGCCTGGCTGTCGGACGCGATGATCGAGAAGGCGCCCATGTCGTGCAGGATGTCCTCGGCCGCGATCGTCTCGCGGCGGATGCGGCTTTCGGCGAAGGCCACGTCCTCGGGGATCGAGCGGTCGAGGTGGTGGCAGACCATGAGCATGTCGAGATGCTCTTCCAGCGTGTTGACCGTGTAGGGCCGCGTCGGGTTGGTGGACGACGGGATCACGTTCGGCAGGCCGCAGACCTTGATGATGTCGGGCGCGTGCCCGCCACCGGCGCCTTCGGTGTGGAAGGCGTGGATCGTGCGGCCCCCGATCGCCGCGACGGTGTTTTCCACGAACCCGCTTTCGTTCAGCGTATCGGTGTGGATCATCACCTGCACGTCCATCGCGTCGGCGACCGACAGGCAGCAGTCGATGGCGGCAGGGGTCGTCCCCCAGTCCTCGTGCAGCTTCATGGCCGCGGCTCCGGCCGCCACCATCTCTTCCAGCGCCGCGGGGCGCGAGGCGTTGCCCTTGCCGGCCAGCGCGAGGTTGACCGGGAAGGCGTCGAAGGCCTGCAGCATCCGCCCGATGTGCCACGGCCCCGGCGTGCAGGTCGTGGCGAGCGTCCCGTGCGCCGGGCCGGTGCCGCCGCCGATCATCGTGGTGATGCCGGAATGGATCGCGTCGTCGATCTGCTGGGGGCAGATGAAGTGGATGTGGCTGTCGATGCCGCCGGCCGTCAGGATACGCCCCTCGCCGGCGATGGCCTCGGTGCCGGGGCCGATGACGATGTCGACGTCCGGTTGCGTGTCAGGATTGCCGGCCTTGCCGATCTTGTGGATGCGCCCGTCGCGCAGGCCGACATCGGCCTTGTAGATGCCGGTCACGTCCACGATCAGCGCGTTGGTGATGACGGTATCCACCGCGCCTTCGGCCCGCGTCCGCTGCGACTGCCCCATCCCGTCGCGGATCACTTTGCCGCCGCCGAACTTCACCTCTTCGCCGTAGGTCGTGAGGTCGCGCTCGACCTCGATCCACAGGTCGGTATCGGCCAGGCGCACCCGGTCCCCCGTGGTGGGGCCGTACAT
>JALORM010000372.1 GCA_025458985.1 Paracoccaceae bacterium
TCGCGCATGGGCCGCGTCGTCATAGTCCCCCGGCGGAAGCCCCGCCTCGGCGATGTGCTTCTCGGCCAGCGCCCGGCGGACTTCCGCTGGAAGGTCGGCGAGGCGGACATAATGGACGGTCCCGCCGTTGCCTTTCCGCTTGAAGGTCTCAATGCCGTTGCGACGAAGCCACCGCTCCGCGCTCGTGCGATGCGACGGCACACTCCCGCTGCCAAGGATGGATCGGACGGCGACTGTCGTCATTCGCTGCCCTCGGCGGCGGCCTCGATCTTGCGGACGAGTTCGTCAGCTTTGGGACCGGTCCAGATACCCACGAGCGCCTTTCTAGCGTTGTGAGGATCGACGCCATTCTCACGGCACCATGCATGAAGGCTGCTGCCGCGAGCGACGAAGGCCGCTCGAACGGTAGCATTGCGGTGGACAGCATCGTGCATTCCAGATACCCTTCAGGTGCCCCAAGTGCCCTATGATTTGGGTATGAAGATATCCCAAATTTGGGTAAACGCAAGAGGAAAGCGTATGACCCTCGACGTGTCCGCGCGGTTGCGAGCGCTTCGCGAGGAGAACGGCTGGACGGTGGCCGACATGGCCGAGCGTACTGGTATTCCCAAGCGAACACTTGAGAAGTACATGCTTCGGACGGGTGGCAGCCTCCCCGGCCTCGATGCTCTTGTCAGCCTTTCCCGCGGGCTGGGAGTGTCCCTCGATTGGCTCGTCTTCGGCGAGGAGATCGCCGGTGAAACAATGGAGCTGGTAGCTACCCGCGCGGCGGCTGAAGTGTCAGCGGCCCTCTTCGAAACCCTTGTTCGTGAGCACCGCGAACGAGGCGCGAGCATTGTGCAAGGCGAAGAGGTTCTGCGTCTCACCGTGGACGAGTGGTCACTTTGGATCGGTGAGACCGTCGGCGAGAAGGCTCGGGAGTTGGTCAGCGAGGGAGCTTCCAAGGAGAAGCTGCTGACCTGGCGAGCCGCAAAGCGGGAGCAAGCGCACGAGTTCTTTATGGACCGTTTTCAGAAGATGCTTGCGGAAGCTAAGACTTGAACTGATCAGGTGTGCGGTGTGCGCGAAACTGCGCACACCTTGCACAAGACCCCCCTTGAAATCATTACACAATTCCTCGCCACCAATTTCTGCACGGGCTGATTTCACCCCGTCTCCGCGCCCCCCGGCTCAAAACCCATGAAATTCGCCCCCGCTAACCCCTTGATATTCCACACGCGGCCAGAGGCAGGGGGTTCAAACCATGTGAAACGCGTCAGGGGGCTCGGACGGGGATCAGCCGAGCCAGGGGAGGAAGGGTTGCCCGGCGAGGGCCTGCGCGAAGGTGGCAAGCGTCAGCACGGCGTAGCCGGCGGCGATGGCCCAGACGCCCACGGTCGCGCCGCGGCCGAGGGCGAGGGCGGCCAGGGCCAGAAGCGGCACCACCTGCATCGCGTGGGTGGCGAGGAAGTGGGCGACGCGCAGGTCGCCGACCTCGCGGCTCCAGCCCAGCACCGGCAGGAGCGCGCCGGTTTGCGGCTGGCCCACGAAGTGGCCGGGCGCCGAGGCCATGTAGCCCGCGACCGGCACGGTCAGGGCGAAGGTCAGGACAAGGCCAAGGCCGACCGCCAGCCGCAGCGTCGGGGCGACCGGCGCGGCGGGGTGGCGCAGGATGGCGATGCCGTAGACGAGGCTTGCCGCGGTCAGCGTGACCGCGAAGAGGCCCATCAGGCTGTAGATCAGCTCCATCGCCGGGGTGGCGACGTTGAAGTGCGAGCCGGTGCCATTGGCCGCCGCGCCGCCGATCCAGGCGATCTCGGCCAGGATGCAGAAGACGACGACCCACGAGAAGGCGCGGTAGCTGCGGCGCGCGGTCATGCCGGGCGGCAGGAGGCGGGCGAAGAGCGCGAGGTTCAGCGCGTAGAGCGAGAGCGAGGCGAGGAACTTCGCGGGCTTCACCCAGACGTTGACGTCCTGGTAGAGCCGGCCGTCGATTGCCATGGCGGCGAAGACCGGGATCAGCGCCAGCCCGAGCACGAGGCCGAGAAGGGTGAAGCGCGGCTCGTCCGCCATCAGGCGCGGCAGGAGGGGCTCGCGGGCGGGGCCGGAGGGGGCGTGCGTGAGGGTCATCGTCATCTCAGGCCTCCGTGGGCGTGCGGGCGCGGAGCGACAGGCCCCAGCGCAGGGCGAGGAACAGCAGGAACCCGACGGGCCCGAACCAGAAGGTGAGCCCCAGGCAGGGAAGCACGAGAAGGTGCGGGATGCCTTCGGCACGGGCGGTCCGCGCGATCCAGGCGCCGACGAAGAGGTCGAAGGCGAGGTAGTGGACCCAGCCCGCCAGCGCGATGCCGTCGTGGGTGAAGAGCGCCTGCACATTCGGCAGGCTGTCGTAGCCGCCGGGGGCCGCGGACCAGAACGCCAGGACCAGCGCCGCGTAGCCGACCGAGAGGACCACCGGCACGGCGTAGCCCGCATAGAGGGTGGCGGCCCGCGGGGCGAAGGGCGAAAGCGCGAGCGCCAGCCAGCCGGTCATGGCCAGCGGGTTTGCAAGCTGGAAGAGCGTTTCGGGAGTCATGGGCGAGTTCCATCTTTACGGTGGCAAGATAGAGGATGCCAGAGTTCCTGACACTGTCAAGATCAAATTTTGACAGTGACAAGACCGCCCGCTAAGGTGGGCGGATGAAGGACGACACCGAGGGGCAGCGCCCCTACCACCACGGCGACCTGCGCGCGGCCCTGCTGGCGGCGGCGGAGGCCGAACTGGAGGCACGCGGGATCGAGGCGTTCTCGCTGCGCAGCGTCGCGAAGCGCGCGGGCGTCAGCCATGCCGCGCCCGCGCACCACTTCGGCGACGCGGGCGGCCTGCTGACGGCGCTTGCCGCGCAGGGCTTCCGGCGCTTCGTCGCGAACCAGGCGGCCCACGAAGACCGCGCCGGCGCCGACCCGGCGGCGCGGCTTGTCGAAAGCGGGCTTGGCTACATCGCGTTTGCGGGCGCCAATC
>JALORM010000373.1 GCA_025458985.1 Paracoccaceae bacterium
GGGCCGGTCGCCGATCATCTGCCGCAGGCGGCGGATTTTCCCTGTCATGTCAAGGAACTTCTGCCCGCCGAAGCCGGGGTTGACGGTCATCACGCAGACGAGGTCGATGAGGTCCAGCAGGTTTTCCACCCCGTCGAGCCCGGTGCCGGGGTTGAGCGCCAGTCCCGCCTTGCAGCCCGCGCCGCGGATGGCCTGCAGCGTACGGTGGATATGAGGGCCAGCCTCGACATGGGCGGTTATGATGTCGGCCCCGGCCCCGGCGAAGGCGTCGATGTAGGGATCGACCGGGGCGATCATCAGGTGCACGTCCATGACCGTCTTCACATGCGGGCGAAGCGCCTTCACCATCGGCGGGCCGAAGGTGATGTTCGGGACGAAGTGGCCGTCCATCACGTCGATATGGACCCAGTCGGCGCCCTCGGCCTCGATCGCGCGGCACTCGGCGCCGAAGTCGGCGAAATCGGCGGCGAGGATCGAGGGGGCGCCGCGTTCATCAGGCAATACCGCGCTTCGAGGGGCCGGCACAACCCGTGCACCGGATGTGCACCGGACGTGCACTGACTGCGGCGGCCGCGACGGGCGCGGGCGGTGTCAAGCCTCCTCGCGCCGGGGCTCAGCCCAGCACCACCACCTCGCCCGCCGCCGCCTCGGCGTCCGCCGCGTCGTGGGTGACCAGCAGCACCGGCAGCCCCCGCGCCCGGGCAAGGTCGAAGACCAGACGCCGGGTCTGGTCGCGCAGCGCCGTGTCGAGGCGCGAGAAGGGTTCGTCGAGCAGAAGCGCCCGAGGCTGGGACAGGAGCATCCGCATCAGCGCGACGCGCGCTTTCTGCCCGCCCGAGAGCGTCGCGGGGTCGCGGTCGGCGAAGCCGGCGAGGTCGACCTCGGCCAGGGCCTCGGCGACGCGGGCGCGCCGCTCCGCGCGGCTGCCTCCGGGCGGCAGGCCGAAGGCAAGGTTGCCGCCGACCGACAGGTGGGGGAACAGGAGCTCGTCTTGGAACAGGATGCCCACGTGGCGGTCCTCGGTCGGAAGGCGGGTGATGTCGCGCCCGTCGAGCAGCACGCGCCCGTGAAGCGTGAAGGCTGCATCGAGGGTCCCGGTGACGGCGGCAAGCACGGTCGACTTGCCGATCCCGGAAGGTCCCATCAGCGTCAGCGTGCGGCCCGGCGCGATGCGGGCGTCGAGCTCGATCAGCCGTTCGGTGCCGCGCTCGATGCAGAGCCGGTCGAGGGTGAGCCCGCGGTCAGACACGCAGGCCCCGCCGGTTGCGGAACAGGATCCGCGGCAGCGCCAGCGCCAGCGCGAAGGGCAGCAGGACGGCGGCGGTCTGGGCCAGCGCCGTCATCCCGATGAGCCGGCGGTCGCCCCCGGAGGCGAGCGCCACCGCCTCGGTCGTCAGCGTCCCGACCCGCCCGCCGCCGATCAGCAACGTCGGAAGATACTGCCCGACCGAGACGGCGAAGCCCACGGCCGCGGCGGTCAGGATCGGGCGAAGCAGCATCGGCAGGCGGATCGCA
Source organism: Paracoccaceae bacterium (assembly GCA_025458985.1). GTDB lineage: Bacteria > Pseudomonadota > Alphaproteobacteria > Rhodobacterales > Rhodobacteraceae > JALORM01. Next base: position 1,516 of record JALORM010000373.1, read on the forward strand.
AGAAGCGTGCGGTTCCGCGAGGCGCCGAGGGCACGGGCCAGGGTGCCGTGGCGCGCGTCCCAGGCGCGCCAGGCATCGGCGAGCGACAGGAAGACGTAGGGCAGCACGAACACGAGGTGCGCCGCGATCACCGCAAGCCGCCCGTCCCGTGCCCCGGCCCCCAGCGCGAGGGTCTGCAGACCCAGAAGGAAGGCGACCTGCGGCACGAGCAGGGGCGTGTAGAGCAGCCAGAGGCTGCGCGTCGAGGGCGAAATCCCGTGCCGGTGTTCGGCCTCGAGGCAGGCGAGCGTCAGGGCGACGGCGGCCGCTGTCGCAGCAGCGGCGATCAGCACCGTCTCGGCGAAGGGGCCAGCAAGGTCCGGGCCGTGGCGTTCCCAGGTGCGCAGGGTCAGCGCCTGGGGGAGGCTGTCGGGAAAGCTCCACGGTCCGGCCAGCGACCAGAGGCCGAGGCTTGCAAGCCCGGCAAGCACGGCCGTGGCCGACAGCGCCCCGAGGCCGAGCCCGGCGCCCCGCACCAGCGCCTCGGCGGCCGGATGGCCGCGCCCGCCCGACGCAGCCCAGCGCCGCCCCGCCCCCGCGACGGCCGCCTCGCCCAGCCGCCAGAGCGCAAGCGCGACAAGCACGAGCATGACCTGCAGCATCGCCGCGGCGGCAGCCTGGAAGCGCATCGACAGGTCCGGGTCGGCCATCCAGCGCACGGTCTGGACGGCAAGCGTCGGCGGGGTCGAGGGCCCGAGGATCAGCGCCACGTCGACGACGGACATCGAATAGGCAAGCACGGCATAGACCGGCAGCCTTATCTGCCGGTAGACCGCCGGCAGGACGGTCTTGAGCCAGCCCGTCGCCCGCCGGTATCCGAGCGCGCGCGCCAGCGTCAGCCGCTCGGTCGCGCGTGCCTGCGTCAGCGCCGCCAGCGCCATGAGCAGCAGGAACGGCACTTCCTTGACGACAAGCCCCAGGGTCAGCGCCAGCCCGCCGGGGTCCTGAACGATGAGAAGGTCCGGCGGGCGGTCCCAGCCGGTGGCCCAGGGCGACAGCGCGCGGGCGATCCAGCCCGAGGGGGCGATCAGGAAGGCAAGCCCGAAGGCCGCCGCCGCATGGGGAACCGACAGAAGCGGCGAGAGCGCGCGTTCAAGCGCGCGGAAGGCGCGCGTTCCCTGCCAGCCGGCAAGGATCAGGATGGTGATCGCCAGCGACATCGCGGTCGCGGCGAGCCCGGTCGTGAACGAGAGGCGGACGGCCGTGCCGAAGCCCGGCCAGGCCGCAAGGTCGCGGAACGGCTGGAGGGTCAGCGCCGTGCCGCCCAGCGCCGGCAGCCAGCCGAAGGCGGGCAGGGCGGTGAAGGCCAGGCCGGCCGCGACCGGCAGAAGCATCAGCGTCAGCGTCAGGGCAGGGGCGAAGGGCAGAAGGCCGCGGGGCCGGGGGTGGCGCGTGGCGGCGGCGAGGGCGCTATCGGTCATCTCGCGCCCCCCGGCCGGTGGCCGTGTGCGCCTGCGGAGACGGGGCGTCTCTGCCGCCTGGTGGCCCTGACGCGGTCGTGCCGCAGGCCCGGAGCGCGCCGCTCTCCATCCCCGCGCCACGAGGGGGAGGACACGCGCGCCACCTTGCAGACGCCCCCGGCCCGCGCCACCTGCTGCAAGCGCAGGCGCCCTGACGTGCGGGTCGGGCTCGGGCCGGGGGCCGGTGGCGTCATTTCGCGCCGTAGCGTGCCGCCCAGTCCTCGGCGATCCGGGTCATCCAGGAGGGGTGCGGTTCGGGCAGGGCGGTGCCGAGGTCGGCG
>JALORM010000374.1 GCA_025458985.1 Paracoccaceae bacterium
GGCGGGCCGGTGGAGCTGATAAAGGCGATGGCCAAGGTGCAGTCGCAGTCCACCTCGAACCCCTGCACGATCAGCCAGTGGGCTGCCGTCGAGGCGCTGGAGGGGCCGCAGGACTTCCTGGCGCCCAACCGCGCCCTGTTCCAGCGCCGCCGCGACCTTGTGGTCGCGGCACTGAATGCCGCGCCGGGCATCGAATGCCCGGTTCCGGAAGGCGCCTTCTACGTCTACCCCTCGAATGCCGGCTGCATCGGAAAGACCTCGGCCGGCGGGACGGTCATCGCCGACGACGAGGCCTTCGCGACCGCGCTCCTGGACGAAACCGGCGTGGCGGTGGTGCACGGCGCGGCCTTTGGCCTGTCGCCCCATTTCCGCATCAGCTACGCCACCTCCGACGCTGCGCTGACCGAGGCCTGCGCCCGGATCGGGGGCTTCTGCGCGGGCCTCAGGTAGCCGGACGGCTCCAACCCGCGATCTCGTCGGCCAGAAGGTCGAAGACAAGGCGGATGCGGCGGCTGCTGTACAGTTCGCGGTGGGCGACGAGCCAGACGGGAAAGACGATGGGCGGGAAGCCCTCGACGACCAGTTCCTCGACCCCTGGCGTCCGCGCGGCGACGGCATCGGCCATGAGCGAGATGCCCAGCCCCGCGCGGACCATTTCCCACACCACCACCGAGCTTTGCGAGAAGACGGGGATCGGGAGGCCGGCGTGCGGCACCCCGTGCCGCGCCAGCTGCGCGCGCATCTCCGCAGGGCGATCCATCCCGATCAGCGCGACGCCGGCAAGATCGTCCAGATGCGCCGGACGGCCATTCCGGACGATCCAGTCGGTCGCGGCGTAGAGGCCGGCGCGCGCGTCGGGCATCCGTCGGCCGATCAGCTCGGGGTCCTGGGGGCGGACATGGCGGATGGCGATGTCGGCCTCGCGGCGGCGCAGGTCGCTCAGCCGGTTCTCGGCGGCCAGGCCCAGCACGATCCCCGGCGCCTCGGACCGGAGCCGCCGGGCAAAGCCGGGCAGCAGGTAGGCGCAGAACGCGTCCGAGGCTGAGACGGTCACCTCGCCTTCCACGTCCTGCGCGTGGCCCGCCGCCGACAGCGCGACGCGGGCGGCCGCCTCCTCCATGCTGCGGACATGCTCCAGAAGGTCCCGCCCCGCCCGCGTCAGCAGAAGCGCCTTCCCCGACCTTTCGAACAGCGGAAGACCGAGTGCCCGCTCCAGCGCCCTGACCTGACGGCCGAGCGTGGGCTGCGTGAGGCCAAGACCGCGCGCCGCGGCCGAGAGCGTTCCCGCCTCGGCCGTCGCCAGAAAGGATTTCAGGTGGTTCCAGTCGACCGACGCAGAGTGGAGGGCAGCCTTCATGCGCAAACGCATAGCAGAAGGGCGTCTTTATGCAATTCCCGCTGGCAGCAGCGTCCGCTAGACAGGCTGCGGCAGCAAAGGAAGCCCGGCATGACCACCGCCTCGCAGTTCTGGAACCGCGTCGCCGAACGCTACGCGGCAAGCACGATCTCCAACGTCGAGGCCTACGAGCACACGCTGACCCGCACGCGCGCACACCTCGGCCCCGGCGACCGCGTGCTGGAGATCGGCTGCGGCACGGCCAGCACGGCGATCCGCCTTGCCCCGTCCGTCGCGACCTACATCGCAACCGACTACGCCGCCGAGATGGTGCGCATCGGGCGTGAAAAGCTGGCACGTGGCGGACCGCCCAACCTGCAGATGCTGCGTGCCGGGCCGGGCGACGGCGCGCTGCCAGATGGGCCGTTCGACGCCGTGCTGGCCTTCAGCCTGCTGCACCTGCTGCCGGACCTGCCGGCTGCGCTGGCCGAGATGCGCGGCTTGCTGCGGCCGGGCGGGCTCCTGATCTCGAAGACGCCATGCCTGAGCGGGCCGTGGCATGCGCTGCGCCCGGTGCTGGGCGTGATGCGGCTGGCGGGCAAGGCCCCGCCCTCCGTCCGTTTCCTGTCACCCGCGCGGCTCGAACGCGCAATGACGGCGGCGGGGTTCGTCCTCGTCGAGGCAGCCGATCACAACACCCGCCCCGTCCGCCGCTTTGTCGTGGCGCAGCGACCCTGACCCGCGCCCGCGCCGCACGGCTTTGACAATGCGGGGCGCGCTTTCTACGGTGCGGGGGACCAACCCAAGGCCAGTCCGCCCGGCATGTCCGATCTACCGCCCTACTATTTCCGGGTCCGCGAGCAGGGCGCGCTGGTCTTCCGCGTCGATGCCGAGAACCGCGCGCGGCGGCTGGAGCTGGAGCCGCTGGCGCTCGTCAACATCCGCAGCGGCGAGGTGAAGCCCCAGGGCGAGAGGGTGCTGTCGCCCGAAGACATGGCCGCGATCGAGGCGTGGATGGCCGAGCGGCGCGAGGTCCTTGCGGCCCGCGACGTCGACGACATCCTGCGGGCGGTCGACCACCTGAACCTGACCGCGCAGTGGGCGCAGTCGCGCGCGACCGACGAACAGCTCGAGGCGGTGACCGACGCGCTGCTTCTGGCCATGCACGACCTGCGCGGCGTCCTGGCGAAGAAGAAGGCCGACCGGCTCCTGAAGGCCCGCGACTTCGGCTGAGCGGTAGCGCCCGCCCCCTCAGTAGGTGGCCCGCCCTCCGGAGAGGTCGAAGACCGCGCCCGTTGTGAACGAGTTTTCCTTCGTGCAGAGCCAGGCGATCATGTTCGCCGCCTCGTCCACTTCCAGGAACCGTCCCCGCGGGATCTTCGACAGCATGAAGTCGATGTGCGCCTGGCTCATCTGGTCGAAGATGCGGGTGCGGGCGGCCGCCGGGGTGACGCAGTTCACCGCGATGTCCTGGCCCGCGAATTCCTTGCCCAGCGTCTTGGTCAGCGCGATCACCGCAGCCTTCGAGGCGGAATAGGCCCCCGCGTTGGGGTTGCCCTCCTTCCCCGCGACCGAGGCGATGTTGACGACCCTCCCGTAGCCGTTCGCCGCCATCACCGGCAGCACCGCACGGCAGGTGAGCACGTCGATCCGCCCTTGAACAGCCGCGGTCGCACGCGCCGCCGCCTCGACCCCCGCGGCGTCGGTCACGTCGACTGCAGCGCCATGTGCCCGTTCGCCCAGCTGGGCGGCGCTGTCTGCGGCGAGCGCCCCGTCCATGTCCCACAGGTGCACAGTGGCCCCGCTGTCGTAGAGCCGCCGGGCAACGGCATAGCCGATCCCCTGCGCGCCGCCGGTCACCACCGCCACCTGTCCGTCCAGATCGTATCGGTTCATCGCCCCTACCCCAGTGCCGCGATCACGTCGGCGGTTTTCGTCACCAGCGCCACGTTCTGCAGCGCGTAGCCGATGCTCGCCCGGTGCCAGTCGGCGTTCATCGTGGAACACCCGTCCTCGGGGATCACCATGACATAGCCCTTGTCGGCCCCCGTGCGGGCGGTGTGCTCGATCGACATGTTGGTCCAGGCGCCGGTCTCGATCAGGATGTCACGGCCCTCGGCCTTGAGGATCGTCTCCAGATTGGTGCCTTCCCAGGCCGACATCCGCATCTTTTCGACCACATGGTCGCCCTCGGCCACTTCGGCGCCGGGCGCGGGCGCCGCACCCCAGGTGCCGCGCACCAGCGCGTTGGTGTCGACCACCCCTTCGAACAGCGGCGCGTTCAGCGTCAGGCCCTTCGCGCCGGGCGGCACCACGAAGTGCACATGGATCACCGGAACCCCAAGTCCCCGGCAGCGCGCGGCAAGGCGGCGGACGTTTTCGAGCGCGCCCTGCTCGCGGCAGTGCTGCGGGCTGCCCGAGGCGGCGAAGGCGCCGCCCTCCATCACCACGTCGTTCTGCATGTCCTGGATGATCAGCGCGCAGCGCCGCGCGTCGAGGCGCAGGGGTTCGCCGCCGGAAGGCGCCGAGGCGGCAGCGGCCGCCGCAGGCCGCGCCCGCATGAAGGGCTCGTTCCGCGGGCCAACCTTGACGTCGACCGCATAGACCGACGTGCAGGCGCAGACGTACAGCGTCCGCCAGTCCGCCCCGCCCCAGTGCAGGTTCGCGGCCAGTTCCGGAATCGCCACCTTGCCGATCAGCCGCCCCAAGGGCGCATAGACCCAGAGGCCCCCGGGCGCCGTCACCCAGACGTTGCCCTCGGCGTCGCATTTCATCCCGTCCGGCACGCCCGGCTTCAGGCTGTCCTTGATCCCGCTTGCGAAGACCCGCCCGTTCGCCAGCCTCTCGCCCTGCACCTCGAACACCCGGATGTTCGCCTGTTCGGTGTCGTTGACGTAGAGCAGGCTTTCATCGGGCGAGAAGCAGAGGCCGTTCGGCTGGGTGAAGAGGTAGCGGTCGACCACCAGCTGCGGCTCGGCGCCCGGAGCGTTGCCGGGGGGCAGGCGGAACACGCCTTGCCAGCCCAGTTGCCGGGGGCGCTCGACGCCATAGTGCGGCATCCGCCCGTACCAGGGGTCGGTGAACCAGATGGACCCGTCGGACTTCACGCAGAGGTCGTTGGGGCTGTTGAGTTCCCGCCCCTCGAAATGGCTGCACAGCACCTCGCGCCGCCCGTCGGGGCGCAAGCGCGCGACCGAGGACGTGGCATGCTCGCAGACCAGAAGGTTCAGCTCCGCGTCATAGGTCATGCCGTTGCCCTTGTTCGAGGGCTTCATGACCTCGCGCACGCCCGCGCGGTCCAGCCGGCGGCGGGTGTCGGCGGGCATGTCGGAGAACAGCAGGTAGTGATCGACGGGATGCCAGATAGGTCCTTCGGTGAAGGTGAAGCCATGCCCCGCCTGCCGGACGGGCGCATGCTCGTCGATCAGGCGGCGGAAGCCGGGGTCGAGCGCCTCGTGCGCCATCGGCCTACACCGGGAACCAGTCGCGCCGGGGCACGGTCTGCACCACCGGGCCGGGCACCGCGCCTTCCAGCCGGCCGACGACCTGCCCGCGCTCGATCTTCGCGGGCTTGTCGTGGACGGGCAGCAGGAACCTCGACCCGTTCAGGAGCTTCTTGATCGCCGCCTTCTCGGACCGCTTGGACCCGGCGTGGTTCCCGGTCACCTGCGGCTCGTGGTAGTTCACCTGATAGAGCGGCTCGACGATCTGGTCGTTGAAGTCGTAGATCACGTCGCCGCAGATCGTCGCGCGGCCCTCGGCGGTCTCGACATGGACGTTCATCGAGCCTTCGGTATGGGCGTTCGCGGCTTCCATCACGACGCCCGGGATGATCTCGACCGGGCCGGACAGCTCAAGGTCCTCGAAGCGCAGCGCGTGGCGGGTGTGCAGCCGCTCGACCAGGTGCTGGATGTCGGGCTTGGGGTATTGCGGGTGCATCAGCCCCGAGACGGAACATTCCATCTCGCGCCGGTTGATGACGACGGTCGTGTTCATCGGGAAATGGTCGTCCTTGCCGGCATGGTCGAT
>JALORM010000375.1 GCA_025458985.1 Paracoccaceae bacterium
GATGATCGTGACGCCGCTGTCGCGCAGGCGGCGCACGACCTCCCACATCTCGCGCCTGAGGCTGACGTCGACGCCGGCCGTCGGCTCGTCAAGGAACAGCACCCGCGGCTCGTGCGCCAGCGCCTTGGCGATCAGCACGCGACGCTTCATGCCCCCCGACAGCTCGTTGTTGCGGGCCTTGCGCTTGTCCCACAGAGACAGCTCGCGCAGCACCTTTTCCAGATGCGCGTCGTCCTTCGGCTTGCCGAACAGTCCGCGCGAGAAGCTGACCGTGGTCCAGACCGGGGCGAAAGGCTCGATCGCGATCTCCTGCGGGACAAGGCCGATCAGGGCGCGCGCACGGCGGTAGTCGCGCACGATGTCGTGGCCGCCGACCGTGACGCTGCCGGAGGTGGGCGTGACAAGGCCGCAGACGATCGAGATCAGCGTCGTCTTGCCGGCGCCGTTCGGGCCGAGCAGCGCGAGGATCTCGCCCTCGCGGATGTCGAGGCTGACCCCGGACAGCGCGGGCGTGCCCGAGGCATAGACCTTCGAGAGGTCGCGGATGTCGACGATGGGGGGCATGGCGGGGGTCCGGGGGATTCCTGTTCGCCGGCCCACCCTAGGCCCACTGGCCGACAGAGGAAACCCGAACTGCGCGCATGGGGGCTCTGCATGAATGCAGGGCTGCGGACCCTTGCCCTCAGGCCCGGGGCGGCTCCTCGGCGGGCAGGTCGTACCAGTCGCCCTTGCTCTCGGTCCAGATGTTTCGCAGCAGGCGCAACCCGGTGGACCCGTCGAAGCTGCCCATCGAGACCAAGACCCGGTCGGACCCGAGGTTGTCCTTGAACAGCCGGCTGCCGCAGCGCCCGCAGAACCCGCGCCGCGCCTTGGCAGACGAGGCGAACCACACCAGCGCCTCGCCGGACACCGACAGCGCGCCGCGGGGAACCGCCGCCATCGGATTGTAGGTGCCATGCATCTGCTGGCAGTCGTGGCAGTGGCAGGCGATGACGCCGGACGGCGGCTCTGCCACGGCGAAGGTCACGGCGCCGCAGAAGCAGCGGCCGCTCAGGGGCAGGTCGGGGACAGACCGGGCAGGCAGGGACGGATCGGACATCGACGCTTCCTCCTGGTCCGGACGCTAGCGGCACGCCGGGACCTCCGGAAGAACTGGACTTTTGTTAGTGGCTTACCGGATGGTATGCCGAGGAAGCCGCGGAGGGGATCGCCGTGGGAACGTTCGTGTGGCGCGGCCACAGCCGGGACTGCCCGGTGGAGCTTGCCTTCGCTGTCATCGGCCAGCGCTGGAAGGCGCGCATCCTGTTCCGCCTGGCGGGCGGAATGCACCGCTTCGCGGCCCTTCGGGCGGAGCTTCCCGGCATCTCGGACAAGGTGCTGACCACCGCCCTGAGAGAGCTTGAGCGCGACGGCCTTATCTCGCGCACGGTGCATGCCGAGGTGCCGCCGCGGGTCGAATACCGGATCACGGCCGAAGGTCTTGCACTCTGGCAGGCGGCCGAGCCGCTGCGGCGATGGGGGCTCGCCTACCGGGCGTGACGCCCCCTTTCCTGCCCCGACGCCCTATCGCCGGCGGTCGCGGCGCGAGCTCATCGGCTGGAAGGCGACGCCGACATGGGCCTCGCAATAGGGCTTGCCGGGCTGGGCGGCCAGCCCGCAGAACCAGAAGTCGTCGGTCGCCGGGTCGCCGATCGGCCACTTGCAGGTGCGCTCGGTCAGCTCCATCAGCGTCAGCCGGCGCGCCTTCTTCTCGACCTCGCGCACCGAGGCCAGCGCCTCGGGGCTGATCTCGTTGGCCGAGGGCTGCGGCGGCAGCGGCTGGCCGGCGACGAAGGGCTTTCGCACGGCCGGGGCGGGGGCCTGGGCGGCCGGGCGGTCCTCGGCCACGGGCTCGGGGTCGGTCTTGACCAGCGTCGGACGCGGGCGGGCCTCGACCTTGGGCTCGGGCGCGGCCTTGGCGGGGGCGATGGCCTCGGGTTCCTTCTCGGGGCCGCCGGCCGGGGCGCCGGCCCGGTTCGACAGGCCCAGGCGATGCACCTTGCCGATCACCGCATTGCGGGTCACGCCGCCCAGCTCCTTGGCGATCTGGCTGGCCGACTGACCCTCCGACCACATCTTCTTCAGAAGCTCGACGCGCTCGTCGGTCCAGGACATCCGTTCTCTCCGCCTCGGGGGCCAGGCGCCCGGGCCGGGCGCGGGCTCACTTTCCGGCAAGGGCACCTTCTACCCCAGCGGGGCCGGCAGAGACAAGCCCGGCCGGGGACGGCGGCTAGCCCCGCGCCCGGACCCGCGCGCGCCAGAGCGTGAAGAGCCCCGCCGCGACGACGAGCCCCGCCCCCGCGACCACGTTCCAGCGCAGCGTCTCGCCGAACACCGTGACGCCGACGGCCGAGGCGAAGACCAGCTGCAGGAACGAGAACGGCTGAACCGCGCTGGCCTCTGCCACCTCGTAGGCGCGGATCATGCACCAGTGGCCGAGCGCCGCGGTGCAGCACAGCACCCCCATCCAGGCCCAGTCGCGCGGGCTCATCGGTTCCCAGAACCAGACGCCGATCAGTGTCATGGCCACGGCGCCGACCGTGCCGGTCCAGAAGAACGAGGTCGCCGCGCTGTCGCCGCGGGCGACGTAGCGGGTCAGAAGCGCATAGAGCGCGAACATGAACGCCGCCAGCAGAGGGATCAGGGCGGCGGGCGAGAACACCTGCACCCCCGGCCTGAGGATCAGGAGGACGCCGAGAAAGCCGATGCCGATCGCGGTCCAGCGCCGCCAGCCCACCCTTTCGCCCAGGACCGGGCCGGAAAGCGCGGCCACCAGCAGCGGATAGCAGGTGAAGACCGCGTGGCTTTCGACGAGCCCGAGCGCCACGAAGCCGGTGACCATCACGCCGACCTCGAGCGCCAGCAGAAGCCCCCGCGCCGTCTGCACCAGCGGGAAGCGCGAGGCCACGACACGCCGGAGCCCGCCCGGCTTTCGGAGCCCGCCCGGCTTTCGCGCCGCCAGCGCAATCACGAAGGCGGCGAAGAACCAGTAGCGGATCATCACCACCATCCACACATTGTATTCCCCCGCGAGGTGGCGCGAGATTCCGTCCTGCATCGCGAAGACGAAGGTCGTGGCGACCATGAGCCAGATGCCGAGCCGGGTGTTCTGTTCCGCCATGTCAGGAAAGCCGCCCCGCGGTCATGTGCCGCTTGCGGCCATAGCCCGGCAGCCGGGCGACTGCAAACCCCGCCGCGGCGAGCGCCCGGCGGACGTGGCCCGCCGCGGTGTAGGTGGCGAAGGTGCCCCCGGGGGCGGTGCGGCGGGCGACCTCGGCAAGCAGCGCGGGGTCCCACAGTTCGGGGTTCTTCGCGGGCGCGAAGCCGTCGAGGAACCAGGCGTCGGCCTGCCCCGCCCAGGCAGGCAGGGACTGTCGCGCGTCGCCCGGGATCACCTCGGCGCTGAGCCCCTCTGAGCCCGGTGCCGAAGCCCAGTTCCGCGATGCGGAAGCCGGGGCGGAAGCGCCCGGGCAGGCCGTTGCCGGCAAGGAACACATGCCGCGTCTCGGCCAGGCCGTCCTCAAGCGAGAAGTAGGGGTCGCCGAAGCGCGCCGAGACGGGCACGCCGTCCCGCCAGTCCACCATGGCCTTCGCGCTGTCGCTTGTCATGCGGGCGCGCTACACCCGGGTGGCGGCGCTGGCAATGGCGGGACCTGCGCCGGCGGGGGTTTCACACCCCCGCACCCCCGTGCGGTATTTGTAACAAAAGGAAGGAGGGACGGGCAGGCATGGGCGGCATCGACGTCACCCTGCGCGGGGCGGGCATCTTCGGCCTGGCCGTCGCCTGGGCCTCAGCCCGGCGCGGGGCACGGGTGCGGGTGGTCGAGCGGCGGCGGATCGGCGCGGGGGCGTCGGGCGGGCTGGTCGGCGCGCTGGCGCCGCATGTGCCGGAACAGTGGAACGCCAAGAAGCAATTTGATGGCGGAAGGCTGGTGGGCCGGGGTCGCGGCGGCCTCGGGCGCCGATCCGGGCTATGCACGGACCGGCCGCGTCCAGCCGCTGGCCGACGCGGCTTCGGTCGCGCTGGCGCGGGCGCGGGCCGAGGGGGCCGCGGCGCTGTGGCAGGGCCGCGCGGCGTGGGAGGTGACGGCTGACGCCGGGGGCTGGGCCGTGCCGGGGGAGGCCTTCGTGCGCGATACCCTGTCGGCGCGGCTGCACCCGAGGCGGG
>JALORM010000376.1 GCA_025458985.1 Paracoccaceae bacterium
ACCGAGATCGATCCGATCTGCGCGCTTCAGGCCGCGATGGACGGGTTCGAGGTCGTGACGCTGGAAGACGTGGTGAAATCCGCCGACATCTTCATCACCACGACCGGCAACAAGGACGTGATCCGAATCGAGCACATGCGCGAGATGAAGGACATGGCCATCGTCGGCAACATCGGCCACTTCGACAACGAGATCCAGGTCGGCGCGCTGCGCAACCACAAGTGGACGAACATCAAGGACCAGGTGGACATGATCGAGATGCCTTCGGGCAACCGCATCATCCTGCTGAGCCAGGGGCGCCTCTTGAACCTCGGCAACGCCACGGGCCATCCGTCCTTCGTGATGTCGGCCTCGTTCACCAACCAGGTGCTGGCGCAGATCGAGCTCTGGGCCAAGGGCGAGCAGTACGACAACCGGGTCTATGTCCTGCCCAAGCACCTCGACGAGAAGGTGGCGCGGCTGCATCTGGCCAAGATCGGCGCCAGGCTGACGGAACTCCGCCCCGACCAGGCCGACTACATCGGTGTCACGGTGGAAGGCCCGTTCAAGGCGGATCATTACCGCTACTAGGCCCGGCGCGGCCGGCGCGCTTGCCGCGCCGGCCGGCACGATGCTACCCTCTATCATGGCGCATCGCAGACTCCGCCTCGTCCGACTGCTGAGCGCGGCGCTGGTCGCGGTTGCGCTGCTTGTCGGCGGCCTTCACCGGATGGTTCCGGAGCGCGCCGATCCCGATCTTGCGGCGGCGCGCGCCTTCGCCCTTCTGGTCGACGGCGCGCAAGGCATCTGCGGCGAGCCCGGCGCGCCCGACAGCGAGGGCGCGGACTGCCTCGCCTGCGTCCTTGCCGGCGCGATGGTCCCCGATCTGGCCGCCGGCGCCGCGACCCCGGTGGACCCGGCCAAGCCGGCCTTTACCGGCCCCGAACGGACACAGGCCGCCGGCCGCATGGCATGGCCCCGCCCGCCGGCGCGCGGTCCGCCGGACAACGCCCTCGATCACGCCTGAACCGCCGCGCGCCCCCGGCGCACGGCCTTCCGCATGACCGGGCGCCCCGCGGGGCTGCCCAATCGAGCGAGCGAAACTCATGACCGACAATACCGCAGGGGCGCCGATCGCGCCCGCCCGGGCCGAGACCGGGCTCGACAAGCTCTACTTCGCCGCCTGGCGCTGGCACTTCTATGCAGGGCTCTTCGTCGTTCCCTTCCTGCTCATGCTGGCCATCACCGGCTTCTTCATGATGCTCTTCACGACCTATCTTCCCGAGTACGGCGACCGGATCGCCGTGACGCCGGGCGGGGCGCCCTTGAGCATTGCAGACCAATCCGCCGCAGCCCTTGGCGCGGTACCGGGAGCGACCGGCATTGCCCAGTACATCGCGCCCTACGGTCCCGCCAATCCCGCCTTGTTCGAGGTCGCCGACGCGGCCGATGGCATGGTTGTCGCGATCAACCCCTACACCGGCGAAGTCCTGCGACAGACGGTGTCGGGCGATACGTGGAACCTGTTCTTCGAGCGCATCCACGGCACGCTGATGATCGGCGACGCCGGCGACCGGCTCATCGAAATGGCGGCGAGCCTCGGGCTGCTGCTTGTGGTCACGGGGCTCTTCCTCGTCTGGCCGCGCAAGGCCGGCGGGGTGCGGGCGATGCTCGTTCCCAACCTCGCGGCCTCGGGCCGCGGATGGTGGAAATCGCTGCATCAGACCGTGGGCGCCTGGAGCGCCGTGATCCTGGTGCTGTTCCTCGTGACCGGCCTTGCCTGGGCGGGCATCTGGGGCGGCCGCTACGTTCAGGCCTGGTCCACCTTCCCGGCCGAGAAGTGGGACGCGGTGCCGCTTTCCGACAAGACCCACGAAAGCCTGAACGGCAACGGAGAGAAGCAGGTACCGTGGGGACTGGAACAGACGCCGCTGCCGGCTTCGGGATCGGCCGCGGGCGTCGCGCTGCTGCCCGAGGGGACGGTCATCGACCTCGCCGCCATGGAGCGGATCGCCCGCACCCTGGGGATCGAGGGGCGTTTCCGCGCCACGCCTCCGACGGACGCGACCGGGGTCTGGACGATCTCGCAGAATTCGATGAGCTACGACGGCGCCTCGCCCACGCGCGACCGGACCGTGCACATCGACCAGTATACCGGCAGGATCCTCGCAGACGTGCGCTATGGCGACTATGCCCCGGCCGCGAAGGCCATGGCCGTGGGGATCGCCCTGCACGAAGGGCAGGTCGGCCTCTGGAACTTCGCGCTCAACGCGCTTTTCTGCGTGGCCATCGTCTTTGCCTGCATCTCGGGCGTCGTCATGTGGTGGAAGCGTCGCCCGGAGGGGGCGGTCCGCCTTGCCGCACCTCCGCTTCCGGCGGACGTGCCGATGGTCAAGGGCGTGATCCTCGTTGCGCTGACGCTGTCGCTGGCCTTTCCGATGCTGGGGGTCACCCTGCTTGCGGTGCTTGCGCTGGATGTTCTGGTGCTGTCGCCGATCCCGGCGCTGAAGCGTCTGGTCTCCTGACCTGCGCCAGGCGGGCGCGCGCGGCCCTCAGGGGTCGCGCGCGACGAAGCCGCCCGGGCCGAGGCGGAGGCGGGCGAAATCCCAGCCGATTGACTGGGCGTCGCGCAGGATCGCGGCGCGCAGCGTGTCGAGCCCCTGCCTGTCGCCCTTCTGTTCCAGCAGCCGGCGGTTCGCGACGCCCAGGATTGCCTGGTGCGCCAGCGTGTCGGCCACGCGCTGCTTCTCGGCGTCGCCCATGTCGGACAGGCCCGGGGCACGGCGCAGGGTCGCGTCCATCTGCGCGGCGACCCCCGCAGCATCTGCGGCACCGGCGGTCTGGCCGGAATACGTCTCCCATTGCAGGATGAGGTAGGCCGCCGAGACGTGGGCAAGGTTGTCGGGGTCGTAGCCATAGGACGAGATCAGCCGCCGGAACTCTCCGGCGATGTCGGCGCGGTCAAGCGACAGCGCGATGTCGCGGACCCG
>JALORM010000025.1 GCA_025458985.1 Paracoccaceae bacterium
ACGATGCCGCGTTCGCCCTCGCCCACGGGGCGGCGCGTCTCGGGGTCCACCACCTCGGTATGGACCGGGCCGCCGGTCAGGTGCAGCCCGCCATGGGCGCAGCGCACGGCAGCGATGCCCACCTCGGCTGCGCCGTACCATTCGCAGATGCGGATCGGCGGGCGGCCCGCCATGCCGGTCGCCTCGTCGAGGCGCGCGCGCAGGTCGAAGTCGCCGCTGGTGGCGGCGCCGGCGGTTATGACCATGCGCAGGCTCGTGCCGATCAGGTTGTCGTAGTCGTGGTCCAGCAGGTCGGCGATGGCCGCGCCCTTCGACACGCTTCCCGGCGTGAACGGCGGCGCGGCAAGGCAGGTGAACCCGCCGAGCGTGGCGAAGCCCAGCCGCATCTGATCCAGCACCTCTTCCGGGGATGTCGCGGTGTGGTGGCGGTTCAGCACCAGCGACCCCAGTGTGGGAAAGGCGTCGTTGATGAAGCGGCCGGCCGAGTGGGTGGCCGCAAAACAGTTGAAGATGCGCGCATGGTCTGCTGGGTCGAAGCCGCGCATCATCCGGGGCAGGGTGGCCCGATACGCCTCCCAGTCGGACGCGGTATAGAGCGACAGCTTGGGCGCCCCGCCCGAGCTTGAACTGGTCTGCGAGATTCGCACGATCCGGTCCGCCTCGGGCGCCAAGGCGGCGGAGCCGTCGCGGATCGCGTCGCGCAGGCGGTCGGGCAGGATGGCATCCGGACCCGCCGCGCCAAGCTCGGCCGAGGTCATCAGCGGCAGGTCGGCGAAATCGACGATGTCGCCCGGCGACCCGATCCCTGCGCGGCGCATCCGCTCGCGGTGGAAGGAGCAGGCATCGAAGCAGTCGCGTGCATAATCCGTCAGATCGGGGCCGAGCGGCGTGAAGGCATTCATCCGAGGTGCTCCTTGAGATACGCCGCGAAGTTCAGCGCCGCGTTGCGCGGCAGCGCGACGCCAAGCCGCGCAAGGCCCGCCCGGGTTCGCGCGTCGTCGATCGGCACCCCCCGGTCGGTCGACAGGCTGTCGAACAGGCTGGGCGGGCGGGCGTCGGCGTCGTCCGCGAAGCGGTCGGGCAGCAGAAGGGACAGCGGCCTGAGCGGGCTTTCTGCATCGGCGTCGAGCCGCGCGAGCCAATCGTCATAGCCAACAAGCTCGACCGGCCGGCCGGCGGCCGCCAGCGCTGCCGCCACCTCGGGCATGGGCATCGGCGCCTCGCCCAGCAGATGCAGCGGCCCGGCCCGCTGGGCGTCCGCCAGGACCGTGGCGACGATAGCCTCAGCCACGTAGCCGACCGGCGCGATGGACAGGGCGATGGGGATGCGGGGCAAGGCGCCGATCCGCAGCGACGCGGCAAGGAAGTGGGTCAGGAAATCGGCGGCGTTGCCGCGGCCCGTCACGGTGTCCCAGCCGATCAGCCCGGGCCGGTAGAGCGTCGCGTCGAGGCCCGCCTCGGCCGCCGTGCGCAGCATCAGTTCGGCCGCGAGCTTGGACTGGCAATAGCCGTGGGCCGAGGCGAAGGGGGCGATGGCAGGCGGCGTCGCCTCGGTCACGCGGCGCCCCGCGAAGGCTCCGGTCGCAAAGACCGCCACCGTCGACACCTGGTGGAACCGGAGCCCGCCCTGCGCGAGGCCCAGCAGGTGCCGGACCGCCTCGACATTGGCCGCCCGCGCCTGACCGTAGCGGTCGGTGAAGTTGACCCGTGCCGCGCAGTTGACCAGCGCCTCGGCGCTGCGGACCGCCTCGGCCAGAGCGGCGTTGCCGCCGGGCTGGGCCGCAAGGTCGTGGGCCAGCGCCCGGAGCCGGTCGGGGCCAGGATCCGCCGTCCCCGTCCCTGCAAGGGCGGCCATCACGCGCGTGCGCGCCGCCGCATCGTCTGCCGCGCGCGCCAGGCAGGTGACCTGCACCCCGGGCGTGCGCAGCAGGTCGCGCAGAAGGTAGGCGCCCAGGAAGCCCGTCGCCCCGGTCAGGATCACGTGTCGCACAATGCGTCCCGAAGCGACCGGACGGAACGCGAGCCCGCGTGCCGAAGCGGCGGCGGCGGCAATCCGCGCGGCACTGTCATCGGGCTGGCGCAACAGCATCTGACGGGCCATCGCGCGCTTCTGGGCGACCGACAGCACGGGCGGGGCGGCAAGGGCCATGGCGTGTTCGGACATGCGTGCCACCCCTACCGGATGATCTTGCCGGTGGCCGTCTCGGCGATCGCCTCGACGAATTCGACCGCGCGCGGCACCTTGTTGCGCGACAGGTTCGCCCGGAAGTGGCCAAGCAGCGCCACCCGGTCGAGGGATGCGGCATGCCGTAGGCGGCCGACTTGACCACGCCGGGGAAGGTGTTGGCGGCCATCTCGACTTCGGAGGGGACGACGTTCTCGCCGTTCACGATCACGATGTCCTTGAGCCGCCCCGAGACCAGAAGCTGCCCGTCCTCGAACCGGCCGAGGTCGCCGGTCAGGAAGTAGCCTTCGGCGAAGGACCGGCGCGTGGTTTCGGGATCGTCGAGGTAGCCCTGCATCATCGAGGGGGCACGGACCGCGATCTCGCCCGACCCGGTTTCGTCGGGATTGACGATCCTCACCTCGACACCGGGCACGACATGCCCCGACGCGCCCGCAGGGGTCTGCGGCGCCTCCGGCGGGTCCATCGAGGCCAGGATGTATTCCGAACAGCCATACCCGTTGCGCACCATGATCTGCGGATGCAGGTCGGTGATGCGGCGGATTGCCCCCACGTTCGCCGGAGCGCCGCCGGTCACGATCCGGCGCAGCGCGCCAAGGTCGTAGTCGCGGATGTTGCAGGCGGCCAACGCCGACAGGGTCGGCGGCGGGGCATGCATCAGGACGCACCGCTCCTGCGCCAGCAGGTGCAGGGTCTCGGGGTAGGCGAACGCGGTCAGCACCGTGAACGCGCCGGTCAGGCTGCCGGTCAGGATCACGGCGACCTGGCTCCAGACGTGGTAGATCTGGTTGACCGAGAGCACCGGATCGCCCGGGTTCAGCCCAAAGGCGGCCGAAGTGTTCGCCGCCGCTGCAAGCAGGCTGCGGTGGGTATGCACGATGCCCTTGGGCAGCCCGGTGGTGCCCGAGGAAAAGACGATCGAGGCAACCGCCTCGGGGTCCGCGTCGTGCCGCGCCACGGGGCCGGGGGGCAGGGCGCGCAGGTTGGCGGCGCCGTCGGCGCAGGGCCCGTCGGCGAACAGGGGCACCCGGACAAGGCCGCCTGCGGCATAGGCGGCGACGATCCTCTCCACCCGGTCGGCATTCATCAGGTGCGCCCGCGCCTCTGCCCGCCGGATGGTGGCCACCAGCTGCTCGCCGCCGAGGTCGCCGATCGCCACGGGAACGGCGCCGATCTTCCAGATCGCCCAGAAGGAAGCCCAGGTCCAGCGCGAGGCGGTCATGCTGAGAAGCACGCGGTCCCCTGCGCCGACACCCGCACCCCGCAAGCCGCAGGCGATGCCGTCCGCGATGTCAGACAGCGCGCCGAATGTCACGGCGCCGTCCCGGTCGCGGAGGATGGGCCTGTCGCGGTGCAGGTCGATGGCCTGTGCCAGCGCCTCGGGGATCGAGCGATGATGGTGCATGGGGGTTCCTTTCCGGCCTGGTGCCGCTGTATCCGTCAGGCCGGCTCCACAAGGGCGCGCGCGACCGCCGTCACGAGGTCGCCGAAGGTCAGGATCCGCAGATCCTCGGCATGGTGAAGAGGCCTGCCCATCGCTTCCTCGATGCGAAGCTGGAGGAACATCAGGTCGCTCGAATCCAGACCGATCTCGGTGCGCAGATCGGTTCCATGCGCGATCCGGTCCGCCGGATAGGCGACCAGCTGGGCAATGCCTGCCTTCAGCCAGTCTTCGTCGATTTCCAGGATATCGGGCATTTGCGGATTCCCTTGCATTCGCAATTCCGCCGAATCCCTAACAACAGCCTGCGCCGCCGGTCAAGAAAATAGAAAATCAAGAAAAATCACGATCCGACACAATGATCCGAAGTTTTCTCATCCTGTGGAATGTTCTCACAGAAGCATGGATTCGCCGGTGCGGCTATTGCCGATCTAGGGTTGCGGGTCTAGCCTGCAATTGCAAGTCGCGTATAGCGCGCAAGCTGTCGGAGAAGAAGATGTCCATTCGCGGTCTCAATGTCCTCTGCGCACTCTGGTTCGGGCTGATGGCGGGCTTCTTCTTCGCCTACTCGGCGACGGTGATGCCCGGTCTTGCCGGCCCTTCCCCGCAGAACGGAATGGCGGCGATGCAGGCGATCAACGACGCCGTCGCCAACCCGTTCTTCGCCTCAGGCTTCTGGGTGGCGCTGGCCCTTGCAGCCGTTGGAGCCCTTATTTCATTGATCGTCAGGCCTGAGGGATGGGCGTTCCTGCTGCTTGGCTGCGCGCTTTACGGGCTTGGCGTGTTCATCACGACCGGGGCAGGCAACGTGCCGCTCAACCGGGCACTGGCGGTCCTAGACCCTGCGTCGGCCGAGGGGCTGGCGGCCTGGGCACGGTACCAGGCGGACTGGACGCAGCTCAACCATGTTCGCATGGCGGCGGCATTCTGCGCGGCGGGGCTGGTGCTGATTCCTCTTCTGCGCAGGTGACGGGCAAGAATTGCATCGGCCAGGAATATTGCATTCGGCGCTGAATCTCGTGACGCTGCGTTTCCGGCGATAACCCAAATGCACAAAACGGCACACAACGCCACGGCAAGGCCGGCTACTGATTCCCGAACGGGCGTTTCCAAGCGCGTCCCCTGACAGCCAAGGAGAATGACGATGAACATCAGAGCGGAAATCCTCGAGAATGCCACGGCAACGCTCGCGCCGGATTCGAATGGCTATTTCGGAGAGTATGGCGGGCCGATCGACGATCCGCGGGTCGCTCCACTTCTGGCCGAGATCGGCGCGGCGTTCGATCTGGCGATGGCCGACGAGACGTTCCAGGCCGGCCTGATGCACCTGCGCAAGCACTATGTCGGCCGGCCGAGCCCGATCTATCCGACGACCAACCTGTCGCCCGCAGGCGGCGCCCGCATCTACCTCAAGCGCGAGGACCTCAACCATACCGGCGCGCACAAGATCAACCACTGCCTCGGCGAGGTGATGCTGGCCAAGCGCATGGGCAAGAAGCGCGTCCTGGCCGAGACAGGCGCCGGGCAGCATGGCGTGGCGCTTGCGACGGCCTGCGCGCTTCTCGACATGGAATGCGAGATCCACATGGGCGTGGTGGACATCGCCAAGGAGCATCCGAACGTCTCGCGCATGAAGATCCTGGGCTGCGACCTCGTTCCGGTCTCGATGGGCACCGGGACGCTGAAGGACGCCGTCGACAGCGCCTTCATCTCGTACATGAAGGACCCCGAGAACACCTTCTTCGCCATCGGGTCGGTCACCGGCCCGGCGCCCTATCCGCGGATGGTCCAGGCGTTCCAGTCGGTCATCGGCCAGGAGGCGCGGCAGCAGTTCGTCGAACTGACCGGCGGGATGCCGACCGAGGTGGTCGCCTGCGTCGGCGGCGGATCGAACGCGATCGGCCTCTTCTCCGGCTTCCTCGACGAGCCGGGCGTGACGCTCGTGGGCGTCGAGCCCGCCGGCAAGGGGCTCGACACCGACAAGCACGCCGCGACGCTGACGCTCGGCAAGCCCGGGGTGATGCACGGGTTCCGCTGCTACTACCTGCAGGGCGAGGACGGCGAGCCGGCGCCGGTGCACTCGGTCGCCTCGGGGCTCGACTATCCCGGCGTCGGGCCGCAGCACTGCCACCTGAAGGACACCGGGCGCGCCCGCTACGAATCGGCCACCGATGCCGAGGCGTTCGCCGCGTTCATGACGCTTTCGCGCAGCGAGGGCATCATCCCCGCGCTCGAAAGCGCCCACGCGGTCGCCTACGCCATCCGCCGGGCGCCGAAGATGCGCCCCGACCAGTCGATCCTGGTGAACCTCAGCGGGCGTGGCGACAAGGACATCGACTTCGTGATCTCAGAACTCGGCCTCTGACGGAAAGGTGCCAAGATGACCCCGGACTTCCTGCTGACAGCCCTGATCGTCTGCATCTCGCCCGGAACCGGGGTCGTCTACACTCTGGCCTGCGCGCTGTCCGGCGGACAGCGCGCGGCGCTTGCCGCCTCGATCGGCGGCACGCTCGGGACGCTGCCGCACCTTGCGGCCAGCATCCTCGGCCTTGCGGCCGTGCTTCAGGCGAGCCCCGCGCTCTTCGGGCTCTTGAAGTATGCCGGGGCCTGCTACCTCGTCTACCTTGCCTGGAGGACCATAGCCGACCGCAGCCAGCTTGAGGTCGGGTCCGAGCAGACCGGCAACTTTCGGGCCATCGTGTCCCGCGGGGTGGCGATCAACATCCTCAACCCCAAGCTTTCGGTGTTCTTCCTGGCGTTCCTGCCGCAGTTCGTCTCGCCGGAAAGCACCGCCGCCACCCGGGACATGCTGTTCCTCGGCGGGATCTTCACGCTGATGACGCTTGCGGTGTTCCTGGTCTACGGCGCCTGCGCGGCCTTCGCGCGCGACAGCGTGATCGGCCGCCCGAAGGTCATGGCGACGCTCCGCTACGGATTCGCGGCCTGCTTCGTCGGGCTTGGCGGCCGGCTGCTCATGGCCACCGCCTGAGGGGCGGCACACACCTGCAAGGAGAAGACCAATGGTCGCAGACGGAAGCTCGATATGGCCGATCCCGGGGCATGGCGGGCCGGACTCCGGCCACAGACCGCGCCGCGTGATCGTTGCGATGACCGGCGCCTCAGGCATCTGCTTCGGGATCCGCGCGCTGGAGTTGCTGCGCCCGATTCCGGATGTGGAAACCCACCTCATCCTGTCGCCCGCCGCAATCCGGACGGCGCAGGAGGAAACCGACCTGACGGGAGATGACATCCGCGCCCTGGCCGATTGCGTGCACAGCCACCGCGACATCGGCGCGGCAATCGCCTCGGGGTCGTTCCGGACGATGGGCATGCTGATCGCGCCCTGTACCGTCAAGACCTTGAGCAGCGTGGCAAATTGCTACGGCGACAACCTGATCGCCCGGGCCGCCGATGTCTGCCTGAAGGAGCGCCGGCCGCTGGTGATGATGCTGCGCGAGACCCCGTTCCATGCCGGTCACATCGCGCTGATGGACCAGGCGACGCGCGCCGGAGCGATCATCATGCCGCCGGTTCCGTCCTTCTACACCCGGCCGAAAAGCATCGAAGACCTGGTGACCCAGACCACCGGACGGGCGCTGGACCTGCTTGGCTTCGACCTTGCCGCCGTGCATCGCTGGCGCGAGCCGGTGCCGGTCTGATTGCCCCGGCGGCGCGGGCACCAACCGGGGCGCATCAGCCTGGTGTCAGGCTTGCGCTGACGTCGACCTGTCAACTATAGCCTGTATTTCTGCATCGCGGCGTGTTACGAACAGCACAACTATTGCGTTTGTGCCGCGGGCACGGTCACCGGATTGGAAGAGGTGAAGGTTGGTCAAGGTTCTGCTGATTGACGATGACGTCGAGCTTGCCGAACTGATGCGCGAGGTTCTCGCGGAATACTCGATCGAGGTTCACGCGGTATATGCGCCCGACGAAGGGTTGCGCGCCCTTGAAACCGGCAACTTCGAGATGGTTCTGCTCGACGTCATGCTGCCTCAGGTCAATGGCCTGCAGGTCTGCCGCAAGATCCGTTACAGCAACGCGACCTACCGGAACATTCCGATCATCATGCTGACGGCGCGGACCGAACTGACCGATACCGTGGTCGGGCTCGAGACCGGGGCGGACGACTACGTGCGCAAGCCCTTCGAGCCGCGCGAACTGGTCGCGCGGATCAACGCGGTGCTGCGCCGCTTCGACCAGCGCGAGGCCGCCGCCCAACGGCAGCAGGGCGAAGGACAGGCGGCCGAAGCCGCGGCGGTGCCCGGCAACGGGGCCGGAGGCATGTGCCGGCTCTACCTCGACGGAAGCGAGCTTGCCATCGACACCCAGCGCGCCCAGGTCTTCGTGAACGGCACCAAGCTGACGATCACCTCGATGGAGTTCGAGCTGATCGCGGCAATGGCCGAACAGCCGACCGAGATCCTCAGCCGCGACAACCTCTTGGGCAAGGTGCACGGGTCCAGCGTGGTCTACACCCGCAGCATCGATGCGCTGATCTACCGCCTGCGCAGCAAGATCAAGGAAGCGGGCGCGGATGTGGACTTCATCCGCACCGTGCGCGGACGGGGCTACTCCCTTGTGGGAACCCCGTCCGACACGCGCCCGGGCAACGCGACCGCGGTGGGTCATGCAGGCTCGAACGACCGCCGGAACTCGGACCAGAGCGCCGGCGGAACGGTGGCATCGACATAGCACTTGAGGCTGCCGGTACCCTTCGCCGCCAGGAAATCGGGCGATTGCGAGGGGTCCATCCGCATCGGGCGCTGTCCCGGGATGGCGTGGCAGTCGTCGGCCAGCTGGGCGCGCGTGGTCATCGCCCAGAGCACGTCTTCCTCGCAGCCGAGGTCGACATCGGAATCGACGAAGACCACCGTCTTGGCAAAGGGGCAAAGCGCGACGGCACGCGCCGCAAGCGGTGCCAGGTCGGCGGGCCTGTCGCGTCCCAGCGCGATGAACAGCAGCAGCATCCCGCCGCCGGCATGGGAAAACCGCAGGTCGTGGATCGCTGCGCCCTCGGCGCCGAGGGCCAGCGCCAGCGTCAGTGCGCCGCCGAGCCCAAGGATCACCGACTGCTCGCGGCCCGGGCCCACCACCGCCTGGAACACGGCCGACGGGCGCGTCCTGACCGAGGTGACGCGCAGGACGGCAAGGTCTTCCTGGCCGTGGCCGTCATAGCCCAGGAACTCGGGCATTGACCCACCCAGCGGACGGCCCGGCAGGGCCTCCGGCGCGCTCTCGGCCAGGATCTCGCCCTCGACGACGACTTCGGCGTGGGACAGAACGCGCACGCCGGGGGTGACGCCCGCCGACAGCGCGACCGGCGCCCCGGCCAGCGCCCCGGCCAGCGACAGCTTCGACCAGCGCGGCGGCAGATGGGCGCTGCCGGTGGCGCTGGCGACGGCCACCGCGGGCGGGACGCCGATGTTGACCGAGACCGGAAGGCCCGCGCCCCGGGCATGGGCCGCCGCTGCCATCTCGCGCAGGCGGCGGGAGGGCAGCATCCACAAGCCCAGCCGGTCGGGGCCGATCATCAGCATCCGGTGTGCGGACAGCGCCACCTTCCCCTCGCCATCCTCGGCCAGCACGAATCCCATGGTGAGGTAGCGCCCGGCATCGCGGGCCGTGACCTGCGGAACGGGCAGGTTCTCGAGGCCGCGGGCCCCAAGGTCGCAGAGCGCAGCCGCGGGGGCGGACACGGGGTCGACCGGCCGCAGGCGCGCGACCTCGCCCGGCGCGAGGCGCTGGGGCAGCCCAGGAAGCCAGCCGCGCACCCGGGCTTCGCTGCCGTAGGCGCCAAAGCAGAGGGCCGCGCGGCCGACCTGGGGATAGACGGCGAGCGGTTCGTCGCGCCGCCGTCCGCGCGCGGGCGGACCTGCGCAGGTCGCCGCGAAGTCGGCCGCCGCCTCGTCGGGCGAAAAACCCTCGCGCACGATCCGGTCGCCGCACGCGAGGAGGGCCGCGCGCAGGTCGCGCGCGGCCGCGCCGGCATCACGCCGGGACATCGGACACCCTGAGCCCGGCGCCTTGGGCGCCGCGGGCCGCCCGCTGCCAGCGCACGTAGAGCGCAATGACCGCAGGACCCACGACCACCTCGGCCAGCAGCGCCAGTGCCGAGCCCATCACCATCAGCATCCCGAAGGCGCGGATGTTGGCCATGCCTGACATCATGAACACCGCGAAGCTGACCATCACGACGATGGTGGTCGCGAAGATCGCGCCGCCGATGTCGTTCATGGCCCCGCGGACCGCCGGATCGACGTCGTGCCCTTCGTCAAGGCGCTCGCGCACCTTGTGGAAGAAGTGCAGCGTGTCGTCGACGATCAGGCCGGTGATGATGGCGCCGATCAGCACCGTGAAAGTGTCGAGAGGGATGCCGAGGAAGCCCATGATCCCGAGCAGAACCAGGAAGGGCACCACGTTCGGGACCATCGAGACGACCCCGAGCCCGACCGACTTCAGCGCCAGCGCCATCATCGCGGTGACGAGCACCAGCGCGATGAGGTAGCTGGTGGTCATGCTGTCAAGCACGGCCGTCGACGTCTTGGCCAGCAGCGCGATCAGCCCCGTCGCCTCGACCGACGCCGTGTCGCCCAGGGCGGCGCGGAACCGGTCTTCGACCGTCGTGATGACATCGGCATAGAGCTTGGCTTCGAGCCAGGGCGTCTGGAAAGAGACCCGCCCCGTGCCGTAGTCCATGCTGACGTAGCGCTTGACGTCGTCGTTGCCCTGACCTTCCAGCAGCAACAGCTGGTCCCAGATCTCTTCCTGGCCGGGGATCCGGCGCTCGGCCGGGTCACCCGAACGGATCGCCTGGTTCGTCTCTTCCAGGAACGAGATCATGCTGGTGTGGCGCCCGATCGGGATGTCGACCTCGTCGTAGACCGACCGCGCGGTGGCCTCGACCGTCTTCAGCAGGGCCTCGTCACGGAAGTCGCGGCCGCCTTCGGGGCGGATCACGACCTCCATGTTCACCGTGCCGTGGTAGCGGGCGTCGATGAACTCGGTCGAGGTGCGCGCGGGGTTGTCCTTCGGCAGCCAGAGCAGCGAGTTGTGCGAGTACTGCAGGAAGGCGATGCCGGTTGAGGCGACGGCAACGACAGCGCCGGACAGGGCCAGCGTGCGTACCGGACTTGCCACGGCAATTCCGGCAAGGCGGGCCATGGCGCGGGCGACAGGGCCCGGACCTTCGGCCTGACGGTTCAGGAACCGCTCGGGCAGGGTGCGGAAGACGATCGTCGCCCAGAACATCGCCAGAAGGAACGACAGCCCGACCGACACCACCCCGAACACACCAAGCGCGGTGATCGGGGCCAGCGGCGAGGCGACAAGGCCAAGAAGCCCGCCCGCCGTGGTCAGTGCCGTGAACAGGATCGGCGTGTGCGAGGCCTTGACCGCAAGATCGACCGCTTTCCGTCCGTCCGGAACCCGGGCGCGCGCCTTCAGCAACGCGGCCGTGAAGTGGATGTAGGTACACAGCACCACGACCAGCGTCATCGGGATCAGCAGCTGCACCGGCGGCGTCATCGCCGTGCCCGTGGCCGAGATCGTGGCCAGCGTCGAGAAGATGGCCGTCGCGAAGGACAGGAACGCCCCGAGCGCGATCAGCAGGCTGCGGTTCACCGCCAGCATCGTCAGCACGGTGATGATGACGCAGGCCAGCGTGAACCGCGGCATGTCGGTTTCCATCAGGTTCACGATTTCGGTGCTGACGACCGGCGCCCCGGCGATGTGGATATCGAAGTCGTCGGCCTGGTACCGGGCCGCGATCTCGCGGGCGGCGGCCGTCATCTCGATGTACTGCGGTGCGCCCAGAAGACGGCGCTGCTCGATCGGGACGATGGCAGTCTGGCAGGTTCCGCCAGCGCTGGGGTCGGGAACGCAGTCGACCTCGGACGGGGCGTAGCGGTAAGGTTCGATCACGATCGAGACAGTCGTGCCGTCCTCGGACACGATGAAATTGCGGTAGAGCGGCGTGGACAGGATGCGCTCGCGCAGTTCGTGCGGATCGCGGCCGCGCGCAAGCAGGTTGCGCACCAGTTCCTCAAGGTACACCCCGCCATTCTCGTAGGCGATGAACGGAATGTTGTAGGGGCTGAAGATCTCCGAGACGTAGGGAACGCCGCGCGCGAGGTCGTCGTGCATTGCCGACAGCTTTTCGAGGAACGCGCGGTCGAAGACGTCGGGGGCGGACACCGCGATGACCAGGCGGTTGTCCTGGCCGAATTCGCGCCGCATCCCGTAGTAGGCCGTCAGCGCCGGATCGTTGGCGTGCATGAACGCCTCGACCCGCCCGTCCTTCTGAAGGTTCGGAAGATTGGTGACCACAAGGCCGGCAACGGCCAGCAGCACGACCAGCAGCGACTTGAAGCGATGCCGGTAGACAAACTGAAACAGGCCGGACATGGCCGCTTCGAGGGCGGGAAGAATCGACATGGGGAAAACTCCTGGAGCTGGAAGCGGGAACGGCGGCAGACCTGGGGCCGGCCGCCGTCCCTGTCCGGTCAGTTGCTCATCGACGCGCTGCGGAAGTTGCGGAACTCGCTTTCCGACGAGCCCAGGTCCTCAAGCTCGAAGAACCGGTCGGGCAGGCCGATGTTGAACGTCTCGCCCTCGGTCTCGAATTCCGAGAACGACACGACGCGCCCTTCCTTGATCGTCGAGACGCGGTAGCGCTCGGGCGCGAAGACGCCGTTGACCCAGCGCATGTCCAGCGTCTCGAGCACGCGCTGCTCGTTCGGCGCATCGGCGTTGAAGCTGGAATACATCGGCATGAAGGTCTCGGTATCGGCCCAGACCTCGCCATCGCGCAGGCCGAGGCGGATGACCTCGTTCTCGTTCCGCGGGCTGACGTAGACCTTGTAGACCGGATAGCCGTTGTAGAGCCCGGTGCCGAGCATCGTGCAGTCGTAGTCGCGCGCCTGGCGGATCAGCATCTCGCCCACGGCAAGGTCCGACCCGTAGAGCCGCTGGCTCAGGTCCTCGGACTTCACGTCGACCACGGTTTCCGACGACGGCAGCCAGACCCAGACCTTGTCCGCGAGGCCGTCCTCGAAGTTGTCGTGAACGTAGGATTCGACGCCCTGCAGCTCTTCGGGGTCGAACACCACCGAGCGCAGGCGCCGGTTGATGCCGTAGTTCTTGTGCGCTGCCGCGATGCGGCGCGTCTTCACCGCTCCGGTCTCGTCGGTGATGGTCATGTGCACGATGCGCCAGCTGTCGTAGCCGTTGTAGCGGTTCTGGACGCCTTCCAGAACCTGCCGGCAATCGGTGAGAACCGGCGAGGCCGCGGTCTGCGGCTGCTGCAGGGGTTGTGCATCCTGGGCTGCGGCCATCGTGGCCATCAGGGAGGCGGCCGCGGCAATCGCGAAACGGCAGATTGTGTCATTCAGGCTATACATGATGAATCTCTCGGTAGTTTTTCCATGGGTGGACGACTGTGACCCACGGGCAGGCTGTCGCATTAGCCCGTCAAAACAAAAACGATAAATGAGGAATGAATTGGCGTTGAATGACGCTGCGTTGCCGGCCGTCACAGAGGTGAACGAGTATGACCGAAGGTGACGGCAGATCGC
>JALORM010000377.1 GCA_025458985.1 Paracoccaceae bacterium
GTTCGGCACGAAGACAAGGCCCAGGATGAAGCCGACATTGACGCTCATCGCGAGGGCGAGGGGCAGCGCGAGCAGCGCAGTCTCGCCGTTCGAGGTGCGGAGCCTGGCGTAGGCCTCAGTCTGCCGGAAGCGTGCGAAGGCCGACAGGTTCCAGGCCAGCGCCTTCAGGTTGAGAAGGGCGAAGACCGCGATTCCCGCCATCGCGGCTGCGGCGGCGAGCTTCAGGCCCAGGCTCTCGCCCGCGAAGACCTGCGCGATGTCCTCGAAGACCGGGACCGTCTGGCCGGGATGAGGCACCCAGAACAGCAGGACCATGAAGAAGGTCACGGCAAGGCCCCCTGCCCCGAGCGAGGCAAGGAAGTAGAGCGGCGAGTAGGTGTCGGCGGGTCTTGCTGTCATGGCGGACATCTGCAGTCTCCAATACATATGCGCATTTGTGCATATATTGCGCCGATATGAGCGCCCTGTCCCTGCGACAGGTTGTCAGGTGCTCAGAGCGGCTTGTGGAAGGTGATCGAGGTGGGCCGGTCGAAGCCCGGGTGCGCCGTTTCGGCCGTCACCTTGAAGCCCATCGCCGAAAACGCGGCGTGGTTCTCGGCCAGCTCGATCCGCGACTGCAGCTCGATCGCAGGCAGGCCAAGCGCCCGCGCCCGCGCTTCGGCCACCTCGACAAGCTGACGCGCGAGTCCGCGCCCGCGGTGCGACATCGCGACCGCCAGCTTGCCCAGGTAGAGCGCGCCGGATTTCGGGGTCAGCACGACACAGGCGACGACGCGCCCGCCCTCCTCGGCGACCCAGAGCTCGCCCTCCTCGGCCTGGCGCGACAGCGCCTCAAGCGTCAGGACATGCATCGAGGACGGTGGGTCGATGCGGCCTTCCATGTAGGCGAAGGTGGTCCGGATCAGCGACCGTACGCCCGGAAGCGCGGGGTCTCCGGCACGCAGGCGCCGCGGCGCCAGGGTGGCGGCCGCGCCGCTCATGCCGTGCGGCCGAGGGGCCGAAGGTCGGCGCGACATCGGTTGAGTTTCGGCCACGGCTTTAAGCCCCGGGTCATGTCCGCCCCAAGTTGCATGCAATGCTTCATTTGCAGGTGCGGCGAAGGCGCCGTCAAGACCCTCGGAAAACCCATATCTTGTGGATAAATCCTGTCTCTATGCCATATCCGGGGGTTCTTGGTTGACTCACGCCGCCGCAGGGCGAAGGATCGCAGGCCAGCGGAATCAAACCGGACCCAAACGTGCGCTTCACCCGGCTCAGACTCAACGGCTTCAAGAGCTTCGTCGATCCGACCGAGGTGGCGATTTCCGAGGGGCTGACCGGCGTGGTCGGGCCGAACGGCTGCGGCAAGTCGAACCTCCTAGAGGCGCTCCGCTGGGTGATGGGCGAAAACCGCCCGACCGCGATGCGCGGCGAGGGGATGGAGGACGTGATTTTCGCCGGCGCCGCCACCCGGCCGGCGCGCAACTTCGCCGAGGTCGTCCTGACCATCGACAACTCGGACCGCGTGGCGCCCTCGGGCTTCAACGACGCCGACCAGATCGAGATCGTCCGCCGCATCACCCGCGATGCTGGCTCGGCCTACAAGGCGAACCACAAGGACGTGCGCGCGCGCGACGTGCAGATGCTGTTCGCGGACGCCTCGACAGGCTCGCATTCGCCGGCGCTGGTGCGCCAGGGGCAGATCGCCGAACTCATCAACTCGCGCCCGAAGAACCGTCGCCGCATCCTCGAGGAAGCGGCCGGCATCTCGGGCCTCTACCAGCGCCGGCACGAGGCCGAACTGAAGCTGTCGGCCGCCGAGACCAACCTTGCCCGCGTCGACGACGTGGTGGAACAGATGGCCCAGCAGCTGCAGAGCCTTGCGCGGCAGGCGCGGCAGGCGGCGCGCTACCGCGAGATCGGGGCCGAACTGCGCCGCGCCGAGGGGATGCTTCTCTACCGCCGCTGGAAGGAGGCCGACCTCGCCCGTGCCGCCGCCGAGGCCGCGCTGACCGACCGCACGCGCGCCGCCGCCCAGGCCGAGGCCGCCGCCCGCGCAGCCGCGACGGCGCGGGGCGCGGCCGAGGAGAAACTGCCCCCCCTGCGCGAGGAGGAGGCGATCGCCGCTGCGGTCCTGCAACGCCTGACGGTTGAGCGCGACACGCTCGCCGCCGAGGAGGAGCGTGCGCGCGAGGCCATTGCGGCGCTGGAGGCGCGCATCGCGCAGCTGCGTGCCGACATGGACCGCGAAGAGGCGCTGAACCGCGACGCGGGCGAGACTATCGCCCGGCTGGAATGGGAGGAAGGGCAGCTCCGCAAGGCGCACGAAGGCCACGAGCGGCGGCTGGAGGATGCCGCAGCGGCCGCGCGCGAGGCCGGGCAGGTCCTGACCGACCGCGAGGCGGCGCTGGGCGAGCTGAGCGAGGACATCGCCCGGCTGAACGCCCGCCACCAGTCGGCGCACCGGCTTCTGGACGACGCCCGCCGCACGGTCGAGAAGGCCGAGGCCGAGGCGGTGCGCGCCCGGGCAGCGGTGGCCGAGGCCAAGGCGGCGCTCGACCGGGCGGGGGGCGAGTTCGCCGCCGCCGAGGCAGCCCAGGCCGCCGCGTCGCAGGCCGCCGAGGCGGCCGAGGCCGCGCTGGTCGCCGCCGACGAGGCGCGCGGGCAGGCGCAGTCGCGCGAGGCCGAAGCCCGCGCCGCCCGGTCCGAGGCGGAGGGCGAGGCCAATGCGCTCCGCGCGGAGGTCGCGGCGCTGGCCAAGCTGGTCGAGCGCGAGGGCGGCGGCGGCGGCCAGGTGATCGACCGCGTCGAAGTCCGACGCGGCTACGAGAAGGCGCTGGGCGCAGCGCTGGCCGACGACCTGCGCGCCCCCGAGGTCGCCGAAGGCCGCCCTTCGGGCTGGGCGCTGCTGCCGGGCTACGACGCGGCGCAGGCGCTGCCCGACGGCGTCAGGCCGCTGTCCGACTTCGTCACCGTGCCCGCGTCGATGCCGCCGACGGCCCGCGCCTGCAAGCCGCGCTGAAGCCCGGACAGCGGCTGGTCTCGGCCGAAGGGGACCTCTGGCGCTGGGACGGGTTTCGCGCTGCCGCGGCGGATGCCCCGTCGGCCGCCGCGCTTCGGCTGCAGCAGCTGAACCGGCTTCAGGAGCTCAAGCAGACCCTCGAGGACGCCACCGCCCGGGCCGAGGGTGCACGGGCCACGCACGAGCGGCTGACCGACGAGCTGGCCCGCCGGTCCGACGCGGACCGGATTGCCCGCGAGGCGCGGCGCGATGCCGACCGCGCGGCGGCCGAGGCGAGCCGGGCGCTGTCGAAGGCCGAGGCCGACCGCAACATCGCCGCCGGGCGGATGGAAAGCGCCGAATTGGCCGTGCGCCGCCACGAGGAAGAGGCGCTGGGTGCCCGCGCGCAGCTGAAGGACGCCGAGGCGGGTGTGAAGGCCCTGCCCGACCTGACCGCCGCCCGCGCCGAGGTCGAGGACGTCAAGCTGACGGTCGAGGCCGCCCGGGTCACGATGCTGGCCAAGCGGGCTGCCCATGACGAGGTCCGCCGCGAGGGCGAGGCACGGGTGAAGCGACGGCAGGAGGTTGCGAAGGAAGTCTCGGGCTGGAAGCACCGGCTGGAAACCGCGGGGCGGCGGATCGCCGAACTGGCCGAGCGCGAGGTGGCTTCCGCCGCTGACCTGTCCCGCGCGACGGCGAAGCCCGAGGAAGTCGCGGCGCGCCGGGCGGTCCTGGCCGACCGCATCGACGAGGCCGAGACACGCCGCCGGGCGGCCTCGGACCGGCTGGCAGAAGGCGAGACAGCGCTGCGCGAAGCCGCCGGGATCGAGCGCGAGGCCGAACGCGCGGCGTCCGAAGCGCGCGAGGCCCGCGCCGGGGCAGAGGCCCGCGCCGAGGCCGCCCACGGGGCGGTGGACCAGGCCGCCCACCGGATCGCCGAGGAACAGGAGACCACGCCCGAGTCCCTGCTGGAGACGCTGGACGCCGACCCCGAGCGGATGCCCCCGGCCGACACCATCGAGGCCGATGTCGCCCGCCTGCGCCGCCAGCGCGACGCGCTGGGCGCGGTGAACCT
>JALORM010000378.1 GCA_025458985.1 Paracoccaceae bacterium
CGCCGCCGCGCCGCCCCACAGCGTGATCAGGTCCGTCTTCGACACCGCAAGGATGTCGCCGAAGAGGTAGGCGCTCAGGTCGACCCGGACGGCAGGCACAAAGGCCACCGCCACAAGCCCGAAGGCAAGCGCCGAATGCGCAAGCACCCCCAGCGCCGTATCCATCGCCACGCCCCGCCCTGCCAGCGCCGAGACGGCCAGCGCCATGGCCATCGCCGCGACCGCCGTGCCCCAGAACAGCGGCAGCGCAAAGCCCAGCGCCAGCGCCACGCCCAGAATTGCGGCATGTGCGGTCGCCTCGCCGTAGTAGGCCAGACGCCGCCACACGACGAAGCAGCCCAGGGGGCCCGCCGCCAGCGCAGTGGCCAGCCCCGCAAGGCCCGCGCGGACCAGGAAGTCGTCCAGCATCAGCCGCCTGCGCGTTCGGGCTGGCGGCGGCCGCGCGCCCCGTGGTCATGGGGGTGGTCATGGCCATGGTGCCCGTCGTGGCCATGCCCGTGAGGATGGTCATGGCCATGCGCATCCGCCGGGTCGTGGGCATGGTCGTGCTCGTGCCGGTAAAGCGCCAGCGCCCCGCCGGTGCCCATGCCGAAGAGCGCCCGGTACTCCGGCGCGGCGCTCACCACCGTCGGCGTCCCTTCGCAGCAGACATGGCCGTTGAGGCAGATGACCCGGTCGGATGCGCTCATCACCACGTGCAGGTCGTGGCTGACCATCAGCACCGCGCAGCCGGTCTCGCCGCGGACTTCCTCGATCAGGCGGTAGAAGGCGGCGGCGCCGGGCTGGTCCAGGCCCTGCGTCGGCTCGTCCAGGATCAGGATCTCGGGCCGCGCCAGCAGCGCCCGCGACAGAAGCGCGCGCTGGAACTGCCCGCCCGACAGCGCGGACATCTGGCGCCGCTCGGTCCCGGGAATGCCGGTCCGGTCCAGCGCAGCGGCGATCTCGGCCGCCGCCCGCCGCTCGGGCAGCGACAGGAACCTCTCGACCGTCATCGGCATCCGGGCGTCCAGCTTCAGGCGCTGCGGCACATAGCCGATCCTCAGCCCCGGCTTGCGCCGGACCCGGCCCGCCGACGGCGCGACCGTCCCGATCAGCGCATGCAGCAGTGTCGACTTGCCCGACCCGTTCGGCCCGACCAGCGTCACGATCTCGCCCGGGGCGATCGACAGGTTCACGCCGGCCAACACCTCGTGGCCGCCGTAGCGGACCGACAGTCCCTCGGCGGCGATCAGCGAGGTCACGCCGCGGCCCCCCGGCAGGCCGGGCAGGTGCCCACCGCCTCGATGCTGGTGCGCGCGACCGCAAAGCCCAGCGCCGCGGCGGCCTCGTCCATCGCCGCGCGGATCGCCGCGCCCGGCGCCTCGGCCACCGTGCTGCAGCCGGTGCAGATGAAGAACGCCGGGCTGTGCGCCTCGCCCGGACGGGTGCAGGCGGCAAAGGCGTTCAGCCGGCGGATGCGGTGGGCCAGCCCGTGCTCCACTAGGAAATCCAGCGCCCTGTAGGCGACCGGAGGCTGGTTGCCGAACCCGTCGGCGGCCAGCCGGTCCAGCACCTCGTAGGCGCCCATCGCCCGGTGCGCCTCAAGCAGGATCTCCAGCGCCCGTCGCCGCACCGGCGTCAGCCGCACGCCCCGCTCGGCCGCGATCTGCTCGGCACGGGCAAGGCCCGACCCCGCGCAATGGGCATGGTCATGCGGGGCAAAGGCCATCGTCTGCGGCAGGTCGCTCATCCCCGGCCCCTTGACTTGTTATGATGTAACGTATCTCTTGAGTTATTAAGTAACATAGGGTACCGACCGCCCCGACCGCAAGCCCGAGGACCCGACATGCCCCGCCTGATCCCCGCCGCCGCCATCGCCGCCCTGACCGCCACGACCCTCGCGGCGCAAGCCGAGGTGCCGACCGTGGTGACCGACATCGCGCCGGTGCATGCCCTGGTCGCGCAGGTGATGGGCGACCTCGGCGCTCCCGTGCTGCTTCTGGACCGTGGCGCCGACCCGCATTCGTTCCAGCTCCGCCCCAGCCAGGCCGCCGCGCTCTCTGCGGCGGACATCGTGTTCTGGGTCGGCCCCGAACTCACGCCGTGGCTTGACCGCGCGCTTGAAGGAGCCGAAAGCGCGGGCACCGCCGTGTCGCTCCTCAGGGTCGAGGGCGTGACCCTGCGCAGCTATGGTGACGACCACGGCCACGAAGAGGCCGCCGCCCACGATGACCACGACCATGACGAGGCCGCAGCGCACGATGACCATGGCCACGACCACGGCCATGGCCATGAAGAGGCAGCGGCCCATGACGATCACGCCCACGACGATCATGCCGGGGGCCATGACCATGACCACAAGCACGAGGGCACCGACCCCCACGCCTGGCTCGACCCCGCCAATGCGCAGGCCTGGCTGACGGCCATCGCTGCCCGCCTTGCCGCGGCCGACCCGGCGAACGCCGACACCTATGCGGCCAACGCCGCCGCCGCGACCCAGGCGGTCCAGGCGCTCGACGCCGAAATCCGCGCCGCGCTCGCGCCCGCCGCGGGCCGGCCGCTCTTCGTGTTCCACGATGCCTACGGCTACCTCGCGGCGGCCTACGGTCTTACCATCGCGGGCACCATTGCCGACGGCGACGCCGCCGATCCCGGCGCACGGCGCCTCGCCGACCTGCGCGCCGCCCTCGGCGAGGCGCAGGGCGCCTGCCTCTTCGCCGAGGCGAACCACGACCCCGCCTATGTCGAGGCCATCGCCGGCGAGACGGGCATCCGCACCGCCACCCTCGATCCCTCCGGAAGCGCCCTCGATCCCGGGCCGGACCTCTACGCGGCCATGATGCGCGCCCTCGCGGCAGGCATCGCGGCCTGCGCGGCCGAAGGCTGACGGCGGCCCTTCCCAACCCCGCACCCGCCCGCCATAACGGGGCCATGACGCTGACCTGGCCCGAGATCCGCGCCCGCGCCGCCGCCTTCGCGGCCGCCGTCTACGAACGCTCGGTCGACAAGCTCAGGGGCGGGCGCGGCTTCATCGACCTGTTCTGGCCCGGCACCCTGATCGTCGAGCAGAAGTCCCTCGGCCGTGACCTGCTCGGCGCCCGCCACCAGGCGCTCGACTACACCCACGGCCTGCCCGACGCCGAGATGCCGCGCTTCGTGCTGGCCTGCGACTTCCGCACCTTCTGGCTGACCGACCTCGACACCGGCGAGGACACGCGCTTCACGCTGCCCGACCTGCCGAAGCACGTCGAGAAGTTCGGCTTCATCCTCGGCCGCCAGAAGGTCCGCTTCAAGGACCAGGACCCGGTCAACATCCGCGCGGCGGAACTCGTCGGCCACCTCCACGACGCGCTCGCCGCCTCGGGCTATACCGGCCACCGGCTGGAAGTGTTCCTGACCCGGATCGTCTTCTGCCTTTTTGCCGACGACACCGGCATCTTCCAGCCCCGCGACCGGATGATGGACTGGCTGGAAAACCGCACCGCCCCCGACGGCTCCGACCTCGGGCCCAAGCTCGCGCAGTTCTTCGACGTGCTGAACACGCCCGAGGACGCGCGCCAGACCACGCTCGATCCCGACCTCGCCGCCTTCCCCTACATCAACGGCCACCTCTTCGCGGAATACTTCCCGCCCCCCGCCTTCGACGCCGACATGCGCGCGGCGCTGCTCAATGCCTGCCGCTTCGACTGGACGCCGATCTCTCCGGCGATCTTCGGCTCGCTCTTCCAGTCGGTGATGGACAAGGGCGAACGCCGCCGGCAGGGCGCGCACTACACGACCGAGAAGAACATCCTCAAGGTCATCGGGCCGTTGTTCCTCGACGACCTGCGGGCCGAGTTCGCGCGGCTCAAGGCGCTCAAGACAGCGCGCCCCCAGCGCCTCGCCGCCTTCCACGACAAGCTTTCGCGGCTCACCTTCTTCGACCCGGCCTGCGGCTGCGGCAACTTCCTCGTCATCACCTACAGGGAGCTTCGGCGGCTGGAGCTCGACCTTCTGAAGGAACTCCGCGGGCCGCAGCAGGAGCTTGACGCGACCGCAATCAGCCGCGTGGATGTCGACCAGTTCTACGGCATCGAGATCGGCGAATTCCCCGCCCGCATCGCGGAAACCGCGATGTGGATGATGGACCACCTGATGAACCGCGAGCTTTCCGACGCCTTTGGAAACTACTACGCCCGCTTTCCCCTCAAGGCCGCCCCCACCATCCGCCACGCCGACGCGCTCGAGGTCGACTGGGCCGAGGTCCTGCCGCCCGAGCGGTGCGCCTACGTCTTCGGCAACCCGCCGTTCGTAGGCGCCAAGTTCCAGTCGGACGCGCAGCGCGCGCAGGTCCGCCGCATCGCCGCGCTCGGCAAGTCCGGAGGCACGCTCGACTACGTCTGCGCGTGGTTTCTCAAGGCGGGGGAGTATCTGCGGCGCAGGGAGGGCGACGGGGCACGCCCGCCCCGCATCGCCTTCGTTTCGACCAACTCGATCACGCAAGGGGAACAGGTGGCCCAGCTCTGGCCGCTTCTCTTCGACCGCTACGGGCTGGAACTTGCCTTCGCCCACCGCACCTTCGCCTGGGGGTCCGACGCCCGCGGCAAGGCACATGTGCATGTCGTGATCGTGGGGCTGGACTGCCGCGAGGCCGC
>JALORM010000026.1 GCA_025458985.1 Paracoccaceae bacterium
CGCACGCCTGGCCTTCACCACCGACAGTTTCGTGGTCACTCCGCTGGAGTTTCCCGGCGGCGACATCGGCACGCTTGCCGTCTGCGGAACGGTCAACGACCTCGCCGTCGGAGGGGCGATCCCGCTCTGGCTGTCTGCCGCCTTCATCATCGAAGAGGGGTGCGAGGTCGACCTCCTGCGCCGCATCGTCGCCTCGATGGCGGCCGAGGCGGCGCGGGCCGGCGTGCGCATCGTGACCGGAGACACCAAGGTCGTCGAACGTGGCAAGGGGGACGGTGTGTTCATCACCACCGCCGGGGTCGGGGTCATTCCGCCGGGCCTGGACCTTGGGCCGCAGAACATCCGGCCGGGGGATGCGGTGATCGTGAACGGCGTGTTGGGGGATCACGGCGCCACGATCCTGGCCGCCCGGGGCGACCTGGCGCTGTCGGTGGACCTGTCGTCCGACTGCGCGGGGCTTGGGCATCTGATGCAGGCGGCGCTGGCGGCGGCCCCCGACCTTCGCGCGGCGCGGGACTGCACCCGGGGCGGGCTCGCCTCGGCGCTGAACGAGCTTGCGGCCGAGGCCGGGGTGGCGGTCGAACTGGACGAAACGCAGCTTCCCATTCGCCCCGAGGTCGCCGGAATGTGCGAGCTGCTGGGTCTGGACCCGCTGTACCTTGCCAACGAGGGGCGGCTGGTCCTTTTCTGCCCGGACGACCAGGCCGACGCGCTGGTTGCCGCCTTGCGCAACCTCCCCGAAGGCCGGGATGCCTGCATCATCGGCAAGACCCTTCCCGATCCGGCAGGCCGCGTGACCCTGCGCACCCCTTTCGGAGTCTGGTCGACATGCTGGTGGGCGATCAATTGCCCCGGATCTGCTGACGCATCCCGCGCCAGCTATGCTGCCGATCGGTCTGGCCCATTGACGCGTGTAGGGACATGCGTCGGGGAAGGGCTTCAGCCGCCGAGGACCTGCGCGAAGGTCTTCTTCAGGGCCGCATCGAGGTCGACCATCGTCACGGGCAGGCCCAGGTCGACGAGGCTGGTCACGCCGTGCTCGCGGATGCCGCAGGGGACGATGCCGCCAAAATGCGCCAGATCGGGCTCCACGTTGATCGAGATGCCGTGGAACGACACCCAGCGGCGCAGGCGGATGCCGATGGCGGCGATCTTGTCCTCGCGCGGGCTGCCGTCCGGCAGGGGCGGCTTGTCGGGGCGGGCGACCCAGACACCGACGCGGCCCTTGCGCACCTCGCCCGTCACGTTGAATTCGGCCAGCGCGGCGATGACCCAGCGTTCGAGGTCGCGCACGAAGCAGCCCACGTCGCGCCCCCGTCGGGTAAGGTCGAGCATGGTGTAGACCACCCGCTGTCCCGGGCCGTGATACGTGTACTGCCCGCCGCGGCGGGCCTCGTAGACGGGGAAGCCGAACGGGTTCGAGATGTCCTCGGGCCGGGCCGACGTGCCGGCAGTGTAGAGCGGGGGGTGTTCCAGCAGCCAGACCGCCTCGTCGGCGTGGCCGCCGGCTATGGCGGCCACGCGGGCTTCCATGTCGGCCAGCGCCGCCTCGTACTCCACCAGCCCGGTCGATGTCAGCCAGTCCACCATGGCCGCCGATGTAGCGGCCGGGGGCGGCGATGGGAAGCCCGACGCTTGCCCCCTGGCACCGTTCCGGCCCTTGTCGAAATGCCCCTTCACATCGGTCGGATCAGCCGCTATATCGCCCCCCACCGGAGCCAGAGACGTGCGGTCGTGGCGGAATTGGTAGACGCGCAGCGTTGAGGTCGCTGTTCCCTAACCGGAGTGGAAGTTCGAGTCTTCTCGACCGCACCAGTCTCTCGAGTTCGTTCGGCGCGGTCGTCTGCTTGGATTTGTCCGGACGTCGTCCGAACGGGCGCACCATCTGCCTGCGGCTCGCCAGCGGCGGCAGGCGTTAGGGCTGCGTTTGCACTTTAACCTTAACGTTGCCGGCGCGGCGGGTCGAGCCGTGTGCACCGTGCTGGCTGATCGTGGCGACCTACACCATCAAGGGGTACAACGGCGCCGACCTCGCGATCGAGGGCGGCGGCTCGACGCTGCTCGTCGGCTCGCGCTTCATGGTCAAGCCGGCGTGGGATGTCTCGACCGACGTCCGGACGTTCACGATCACCGACGACGACACCATATTCGATGGCGACGAGGCCGCCGACGAAGTCGGCGGCGATTCCACCCAGTCGGTCACGGTGACCGACGCCAGTGGTGGCGTCGTCGCCTCGGGCAGGGTCTATCTCGAGAACTCGGCCACACTGATCGGGCCGGACGGGACCACGATCACGCTCTATACCGTCGAGGCCGGCGGCGTCGTCGTCGGGGTCGTGACCAGCGCGCCGCTGCAGCCGGGCGTCACCTACCAGGTCAGCGCGATCGACGATGTGACACCGACCAACGCTCCGACCTATGGATCCGTGCATTCGGCCAGCTACGACCCCGACCTTGCAAACTCGATCACGGGCGGAAGCTACAACGACAGCATCGAGGCCGGCGCCGGCAACGACAGCATCGAGGCCGGCGCCGGCAACGACACGGTCACGGGCGGCGCCGGCAACAACACCGCCAGCCTGGGCGACGGCAACGACTACTTCGGCGCCTGGGACCAGAGCGGCAACGACACCGTCTACGGCGTCGCGGGCGACGACACGATCATCGGCGCCGGCGGGTCCGATGTCCTCTACGGCGGCGACGGCGCCGATGCGCTTACCGGCGGGCCGGGCTCCGACACGCTCTACGGCGGGGCCGACAACGACTGGTTCACGGTCACCAGCGACCACGAGTGGGACGTAATCTGGGGCGGCGAGACGGGCAACGACTGGGACATCCTGGGGTTCAACAACTGGAACACGACCTCCGGCATCGCGGTCGACTTCAACGGGACCGGTTTCGGCACCTATCAGTTCACCAGCACCAACACCTCGGGCCAGTTTCACGAGATCGAGGTTGTCGGCGGCACGGACTACAACGATACCATCGATGCTTCGCCCGACGCAGGCGGGCAGCAACTCTGGGGCAATGGCGGGCAGGACAGCCTGCTGGGCGGCTCGGGCAACGACACGCTCTACGGTGGCGTGGGCACCGACACGCTGTCGGGCGGGGCGGGGTTCGATGTCCTGGATGGCGGGGCTGATGCCGACAGGCTTTCCGGAGGGACGGGCAACGACAGCCTGTTCGGCGGCGCAGGCAACGACACGATCTACGGCGACCGGGTCGAGTTCGACGGGTCTGCCTACAAGCCGACCGGCCAGATCGATACCGTCATATCTGTGGCGAACGCGGCTGACTTCGCCATCGACCTCTACTGGATCGACTACGACGGACAGCCGTCATACTACGCCACGCTCCAGCCCGGCGGCACGTTCCAGATCTCGACCGGAACCGGCCACAACTGGTTCATCACGGCCGCCGGCACATCCGAGCCGCTGCAGCTCATCATCGGGGCGCCCAACCAGACGGTCGTCTTCGGCCCGGACTTCTCTGACGAGATCCAAGGCGGCGACGGCGACGACCTTCTGTACGGCAACGCGGGAAGCGACACGCTGTATGGAGGCACAGGCGCCGATACGCTCTACGGCGGGGGAGGCAACGACGCCGCCTATGGCGGCGACGACGTCGACACGTTCTTCATCACGGCCGCCGAGGGCACCGACAGCCTCTATGGTGGCGAGGGTGGTGACGACTGGGATACCGTCTGGTTCTACGGGCCAACCGGCGTCACCGTCACGCTGACCGGGAACGAACAGGGAACCTACGGCTTCGCCTCGGGCGGGTCGGGAAGCTTCTGGGAGATCGAGGCCATCGGCGGCACCAGCGGCGCCGACCTGATCGACGCCTCCGCCGCAAGCTCTGGCATGGAGCTCTATGGCGGCGACGGCAACGACACGCTTACCGGTGGCAGCGGCGGCGACTGGCTCGAAGGCGGTGGCGGCAACGACCTGCTGACCGGAGGCGACGGTTGGGACGGGCTCGACGGCGGCGCGGGCAACGACACGCTCTACGGCGGGGCGGGCGCCGACGATGCCTATGGCGGCGAAGGCGACGACAGCGTGTTCGGCGGCGCCGGCACGGACCTGCTCTATGGCGGGGGCGGCCGGGACACGCTCGACGGCGGCAGCGAGGCCGACACCCTCTACGGCGATCTGGGCGACGACGTCCTGGTCGGCGGCGCAGGCAAGGACACGGTGACCGGCGGCGCCGGAAGCGATGTCTTCGTTCTGGCCGACGGGTCGGGCGTCGATGTCATCACCGATTTCGACCTCGGCGATCCGGACGGCGACGGCCTAACCACCGACAGGCTCGACGTGTCCGGCCTGACGGATGCCGACGGCAATCCGGTCGACGCCTGGGATGTGACGGTGCTGGAGGACCCGAACGGCAACGCCGTTCTGGTGTTCCCCAACGGTGAAAGCGTCACGCTTTTCGGCATCATGGCGTCGCAGGTGGACAGCGCGCCCGAGCTTCACGCGATGGGCATTCCCTGTCTCGCCGCGGGCACGCCCATCGCCACGCCCTCAGGGCCCCGCCCGGTCGAGGCGATCGCCCGGGGCGACCCGGTCCTGACCCCGGACGGCCCTCTGCCGGTCGTCTGGGCAGGTTCGGTCCACCTCGGCCCGGAGGCGCTTGCCGCACGTCCGGGCCTTCGGCCTGTCCGGATCGCCCACGGTGCGCTCGGCAACGACACCGATCTTCTCCTGTCGCCGCAGCACGGTGTCCTGCTGGGCAGCGGCCGCGGCGCGCGGCTGGTCCGCGCGCGCCATCTGGCCGAGCTCGGCTGTCCCGGCGTGCGCGTCGCGCGCGGGGTCCGGTCGGTGACCTACCACCACCTGCTGCTGCCCCGGCACGCGCTTCTGCAGACGGGCGGCATCGCGACCGAAAGCCTCTACCCCGGCCCCGTGGCCCTGGCCGCCTTTCCGCCGCGACAGCGGCTTGAAGTGGCCGCGGCGGTCCGCGCCTGCGCGGCCGCAG
Organism: Paracoccaceae bacterium; assembly: GCA_025458985.1. Taxonomy (GTDB): domain Bacteria; phylum Pseudomonadota; class Alphaproteobacteria; order Rhodobacterales; family Rhodobacteraceae; genus JALORM01. The sequence continues at coordinate 4,978 of JALORM010000026.1, forward strand.
GGAAGGCTTCGCAGGACGCCCCGGACAACGGCTATGGCCCGCGCGTCTGTCCGCTGGCCCGGCGGCGCGAGGCCGCCGACCTGATCGCGCACCTTATCCGGGCGCGCCGGCCCGTGATTGCGGCATCACGAGGCGATCGGGCGTCTCCTGCCCCATGAAGGTTGCAAATGGGGGTCGGCTCGGCTTTAGTCGACCGCAATGACGGCGGCGACAGACTGCCGGGACTGCGACAGGGGATTCACATTGGCAGCAGCCAAGGCCGACGGCGCCTTCGTCGAATTCGACCGCGTACAGAAAAGCTACGACGGCGAGACGCTCGTCGTGAAGGACCTGAACCTGACCCTGCCGAAGGGCGAGTTCCTGACGATGCTCGGGCCGTCCGGGTCCGGAAAGACCACCTGCCTGATGATGCTCGCGGGCTTCGAGACCGCCACCCACGGCGAGATCCGCCTGGCCGGCCGGCCGATCAACCAGGTGCCCCCGCACAAGCGCGGCATCGGGATGGTGTTCCAGAACTATGCGCTCTTTCCGCACATGACGGTGAACGAGAACCTTGCCTTCCCGCTGGTCGTGCGCGGGATGGCCAAGGCCGACCGCGAGGCGAAGGTGAAGCGCGCGCTCGAGATGGTGCAGATGGGCGCCTTCGGCAACCGCCGTCCCGCCCAGCTGTCGGGCGGCCAGCAGCAGCGCATCGCGCTGGCGCGCGCGCTGGTCTTCGACCCCGAGCTGGTGCTGATGGACGAACCGCTCGGCGCGCTCGACAAGCAGCTGCGCGAGCACATGCAGTTCGAGATCAAGCACCTGCACGAAAGTCTCGGGATCACGGTCGTCTACGTCACCCACGACCAGTCCGAGGCGCTGACGATGTCCGACCGGGTGGCCGTGTTCAACGACGGCATCATCCAGCAGCTCGCGCCCCCCGACGAACTCTACGAGCGGCCGCAGAACAGCTTCGTCGCCCAGTTCATCGGCGAGAACAACAAGTTGCCCGGCGTGATCGAGGAGGTCGAGGGCGGCCGCGCCACGGTGCGCCTAGCCACGGGCGAACTGATCGACGCAACCCCCGTGAACGTCGGCGGCGCAGGGTCGCGGACGCTCGTGTCGCTCAGGCCCGAGAGGGTCGAGTACCTGCCCGAGCGCATCCCGGAAGGCGCGCACACGATCGAGGCCGAGGTGCTGGAGTTCATCTACATGGGCGAAAGCTTCCGCACCCGGATGCGGGTCGCGGGCTCGGACGACTTCATCATGAAGAACCGGAATGCCGTGGGCCAGCGCCGGCTGAAGCCGGGCGAGCGCATCACCATCGGATGGGCGCCGCAGGACGCGCGCGCGCTCGATCCGCTCTAACCCCCTGAAGGGGGACGAAACGAAGACCAACACGGGAGTATCGCGAATGAAGAAGACCCTGATCCTCTCCGGCGCGCTGATGGCGCTCGGCACCGCCGCCTCGGCGCAGACGCTGACCGTCATGTCCTGGGGCGGCGCCTACGGCGAAAGCCAGGTCGAGGCCTACAACAAGCCCTTCGCCGCCATGAAGGGCATCACCGTCAACATGGTCGATGCCGACAACCCCGCCACGCCGATCAAGGCGATGGTCGAGGCGGGCAACGTGTCGGTCGACGTGGCCGACGTGGAACTGTCGGACGCGGTCCGGCTCTGCGACGAGGGGCTGATCGAACAGATCGACCCGGCAATTCTTCCCGCCGGCGTCGACGGCACGCCTGCGACCGAGGACTTCATCGAAGGCTCGCTGACCGACTGCGCGGTGGCCAGCATCTTCTGGGCCACGGTCTATGCCTACGATTCCACCAAGTTCACCGGCGAGGCGCCGACGACCATCGCGCACCTCTTCGATACCGAGGCGTTCCCCGGCAAGCGCGGGCTGCGCAAGGGCGCCAAGGCCAACCTCGAAATGGCCCTGATGGCCGATGGCGTGCCCGCCGCGGAAGTCTATGACGTCCTCGCCACGCCCGAAGGGATCGACCGCGCCTTCGCCAAGCTCGACACGATCAAGGGCGACGTGGTGTGGTGGGAGGCCGGGGCCCAGCCGCCGCAGCTTCTGGCCGACGGCGAGGTGGTGATGACGACCGCCTACAACGGCCGCATCTTCTCGGCCGCCTCGGCCGAGGGCAAGCCGTTCGAGATCGTCTGGGACGGCCAGATCCTCGACCTCGACCTCTTCGTGGTGCCGAAGGGCTCGCCTAACAAGGACCTCGCGATGGAATACATCGCCTTCGCGACCGACAGCCAGCGCCTTGCCGACCAGGCCAAGTGGATCAGCTACGGCCCGGCGCGCCGGTCCTCGGCCCCGCTGGTCGGGCTCTACAAGGACGGCGTGACGGAAATGGGCCCGCACATGCCGACCGCGCCCGAGAACATGACCAACGCCGTTCTGAACGACTTCGAGTTCTGGGCCGACAACGGCGTCGAACTGGAAGAGCGCTTCAACGCCTGGCTGGCGGCCAACTGACGCCAGCACCCGATCTGACCCTTCCGCCGCCCGGCGGGGGGGCCTGCCGAACCGCGACACCGAAACGGAGTTCCCCGATGAAGACGCTACTGATCGCCACGAGCGCCGCCGCCATCCTCGGCCTGCCTGCCGCAGCGCAGGAAATCACGGTGATGGGCTGGGGCGGCGCCTACACCCAGAGCCAGGTCGAGGCCTATCACAAGCCCTTCACCGCCGCGACCGGGGTAAAGGTCAACTCGGTCGACGCCGACAACCCGGCGACGCCGATCAAGGCCCAGGTCGAGGCCGGCAGCGTCACGATCGACGTCGCCAGCGTCGAGATCGCCGATGCCGTGCGGCTGTGCGACGAGGGGCTGGTCGAGCCGATCGACGCCGCGGCGCTGCCGGCGGGCGCCGACGGCACACCGGCGGTCGACGACTTCATCGCCGGCACGCTGACCGATTGCATGATCCCCACGGACGTCTTCGCGACCGCCATTGCCTACGACACGACGAAGTTCCCCAACGGCGGCCCCCAGACGATCGCAGACTTCTTCGATCTGGAGAACTTCCCCGGCCAGCGCGGCCTGAAGAAGGGTGCCAAGACGACGCTGGAGATGGCGCTGATGGCCGACGGCGTGCCCGCGTCCGAGGTCTACGCTCTGCTCGAGACCGAAGAGGGCGTCGCGCGCGCCTTCGCCAAGCTCGACACGATCAAGGCCCAGACCGTCTGGTGGGAAGCTGGCTCGCAGCCGCCGCAGCTTCTGGCGGACGGCGAGGTGACGATGACGATGGCCTGGAACGGCCGGATCTTCAACGCCGCCGTGGCCGAGGGCAAGCCGTTCGAGATCATGTGGGACGGCCAGGTCTTCGAGTGGGAAGGCTGGGTGATCCCGAAGGGCGCGCCGAACATGGAACAGGCGCTGGAGTTCGTGAAGTTCTCGACCGGCACCGAGCCGCTCGCCAATGCCGCCGAGTGGATCAGCTACGGCCCGCCGCGGAAGTCCTCGGCGCCGCTCGTCGGCGTCTTCCAGGGCGACGGCAAGACCGAAATGGCGCCGCACCTGCCCACGAGCCCCGAGAACCAGACCAACGCGCTGGCCTCGGACCTCGAGTTCTGGGCCGACCGCGACACCGAGCTGAACGAGCGCTTCAACGCCTGGCTGGCCGCGAACTGACCTGATCTTGCGGAGGGGCGGCCCCGTGCCGCCCCCCGCGACAAGGGGGAGATCCCGGACCTTGGCCGACACTGCCGCCACCTCCGACGCGACCGCCGGTTCCGCCCTGACCACGGCGGATGGCCGGCCGCTGAAGTCGGCGCTGGTGCGCGCGCAGGCCCGGCTGCGCCGCCGCGCGCTGTTCCTGGTGCTGCCGCTTCTGGTCTTCATCCTCGTGACCTTCGTCTTCCCGATCGGCCAGATGCTGATGCGGTCGGTCCACAACGACGCCTTCTCGCGGAACATGCCGAACCTGACGGCCTGGTTCGCCGAGACCGACCGAGGCACGGAACCGGACGAGGCCGCCTTCGCGGCGCTGGCCGCCGATCTCAAGCTCCTGCGCGAGAACCGCACCGCGGGCGAGGTCGGCACCCGGATCAACTACGAGCTTTCGGGGGCGCGCTCGCTCTTCACCTCGACCGCGCGGGGCGCGGCCTCGCTCGAACCGCCGTTCCGCGAGGCCCTGCTGGCCGAGAAGGACGACTGGGGCGATCCCCAGCTCTGGCAGGTGATGCGCGACGCCTCGTCGGCCTACACGGTCGGCTTCTACCTCGCCGCCGCGGACCTGATGCGCGACGAGGAAGGGCGCATCGTCAGCGTGCCGGAACAAAGGCAGATCTACATCCACCTGTTCGAACGCACGTTCCTGCTTTCGGCGCTGATCACGGTGCTGACCTTCGCACTCGGCTATCCGATCGCGCATCTGCTGGCCACGCTGCCGCTGCGCTATTCGAACCTTCTGATGATCTTCGTGCTGCTGCCGTTCTGGACCTCGCTTCTCGTGCGGACGACCTCGTGGATCGTGCTCCTGCAGCAGCAGGGGGTCATCAACTCCACCCTCGTCGCGACCGGGATCATCGACGACCAGAACCGGCTGGCGATGATCTACAACCAGGCCGGCACGATCATCGCGATGACGCATATCCTGCTGCCGTTCATGGTGCTGCCGCTCTATTCGGTCATGCGTCCGATCCCGCCCTCCTACGTGCGCGCGGCGCGCTCGCTCGGCGCCTCGTCGTGGAAGGCGTTCCGGTCGGTCTACTTCCCGCTGACGGTGCCGGGGATCGCGGCGGGCGGGCTTCTCGTCTTCATCCTTGCGGTCGGCTACTACATCACGCCCGCGCTGGTCGGTGGCGCTTCGGGGCAGCTCATCTCGAACCTCATCGCCTACCACATGACGGATTCGCTCAACTGGTCGCTCGCCGCGGCGCTGGCGTCGATCCTGCTCGGCGCGGTGCTGCTGCTCTACTGGCTCTACGACCGGCTGATCGGCATCGACAACCTCAAGCTCGGATGATGCCGATGTCTGCCCCTGCCTTCCTTTTGTTCCAAATACCGTCGGGGGGTCCGGGGGGCAGACGGCCCCCCGGCGCCCTCCAGGGGAGCCTGCGCTGATGGCCCTTCCCAGCTACGCCACGCCGCTCGAAAAGGTCTGGTACTACGTCTACCGGTTCCTCTGCGCGCTGATCTTCGTCTTCCTGATCGCGCCGATCCTGGTCGTCATCCCGCTGTCGTTCAACGCCGAGCCGTTCTTCACCTTCACCGAGAAGATGCTTGCGTTCGACCCCGAGGGCTACTCCCTGCGCTGGTACGATCTGCTGCTGACCTTCGGGATGCAGGCGCCCGAGGCGCCGCGCGACTGGTCCTGGTGGAGCGACGTGTGGAACAACGCGACCTGGGTGAAGGTCGCCAAGAACTCGCTCATCATCGGCTTCTTCTCGACGATCCTCGCGACCGCCCTCGGCACGCTCGCCGCGCTGGGCCTCGCGCGGTCCGAGATGCCGTACCGCCGCGCGATCATGGCGATCCTGATCTCGCCGATGATCGTGCCGATCATCATCACGGCCACGGGTCTCTTCTTCTTCTACTCCTGGACCGGCCTCGCCGGCAGCTATGTGGGCATCGTGCTGGCCCACGCCACGCTTGGCATCCCCTTCGTGATCATCACCGTCACCGCGACGCTTGTCGGCTTCGACCAGTCGCTGATCCGGGCCTCGGCCTCGCTGGGCGCCGACCCGACGACGACCTTCTTCAAGGTCGTCATGCCGCTGATCCTGCCCGGCGTGATCTCGGGGGCGCTCTTTGCCTTCGTGACCTCGTTCGACGAGGTGGTGGTGGTGCTGTTCATCGCGGGCTTCGACCAGCAGACCATCCCGCGGCAGATGTGGAACGGCATCCGCGAGCAGATCAGCCCGGCGATCCTGTCGGTGGCGACGATCCTGGTGATCGTGTCCATCGCGCTGCTCACGGCGGTGGAGCTGCTCAGGCGGCGGTCCGAGCGTCTGCGCGGGATGAGCCCGGGCTGAGACCGTCCGGAACCCGGCGGGGCCTCAGGGCAGGACCGTCAGCCAGAACCAGCCCGTCAGGATCGCTGCGGCCGTGCCGAGCAGGACCGACGAGGCCGCGACGCGCCTGGCCACGCCGTACATGTTGGCGAAGAGGTAGGCGTTCACCCCGGGCGGCATGCCCCCCGTGATCACCGCCGAGCGGAACTGTTCGACCGTCAGGCCGGTCGCCTTGCCCATCGCCCAGACGATCGCCGGGTGCAGCACCAGCGAGATCGCCATCACGAAGCCGATGGTGCGCAGGTCGCCCTCGGGGCGGTAGCGGTAGAGCACACCGCCGAGGCCAAACAGGGCGGTCGGCAGCGCCGCGCGGATCACGAGGTCGAGCGCGTCGGTCAGGACGCCCGGCAGCGGCAACCCGGTCAGGTTCACCGCGAAACCAAGCGCGATGCCGATGACGAGCGCATTGCGCGCCAGTGCCTTCAGGACCGAGCCAAGGCCCGCCACTATCCCGCGCCCTGCGCTGCGCACCGCCTCCATCACGCCGATCCCGATCAGATAGCAGAACGGCGCATGGACCGAGATGATGGCGAAGTTGGCGGCCAGCGCGTCGGATCCGTAGGCCCGTTCGGTGATCGGCAGGCCCAGAAGCAGCGAGTTCGAGAACAGGCAGCAGAAGCCGATGGCGACGCTGTCCTCCCAGGGTCGGCCGAAGATCAGCCGTGCACCGAACAGCCCGGCCAGGAACCCGGCAATCGCGCCGGTGTCGAGCCGCGCGATCGCACTGAACAGCAGGCAGGGAATCGCGAAGGTCTGCGCGAAGCTCATCAGGCCGTCGACGGCCGTCTCGGGGAACAGGCCCCGCCAGACAACCACGTATCCGAAGCCGATCAGCAGGAAGACGGGCAGGACGACCTCGAGAAGCGCCTGCACCTCAGGTCTCGTAGGTGATGGTCATCCCGTCGTGGGCGGGGATTCGGGGGTGTCTCGGCCTCGACGGCGGCATAGTCGAGATCGATGTGCATGTTGGTCAGCACCGCCCGCCGCGGGGCCGCGCGCGCGATCCACTCCAGCGCGCGCGCGAGGTGCACGTGCGTCGGATGCGGCGTGCGGCGCAGGGCGTCGAGCACCCAGCAGTCGAGGCCGGCAAGCTCCTGCCAGGCCGCCTCGGGGATGTCCGACACGTCAGGCAGGTAGGCCAGGTCGCCGATGCGGAAGCCCAGCGCGTCGATGGTGCCGTGCGCGACCCTGAAGGGGCGGAATTCCACCGCGCCCCCGGCGCCCTCGATGGTGAACGGCCCGCGGATCGTGTGCAGGTCCAGGATCGGCGGATAGGGGCTGTCCTCGGGCTGCACGAAGGCGTAGCCGAACCGCGACAGCAGCGCGTCCTGCGTGTCGCCGTCGGCCCAGACCGGCAGGCGGTGGCGCAGGTTGAAGACGATCTGGCGCAGGTCGTCGAGCCCATGGACATGGTCGGCATGGGAATGGGTGTAGACCACCGCATCCAGCGTGCCGATGCCCGCATCCAGAAGCTGCGCGCGCATGTCGGGCGAGGTGTCGATCAGGACCCGCGTCGTGCCGGCCGCGTCCTCGCGGGTGACCAGCATCGAGCAGCGGCGCCGGGTGTTCCGGGGGTTCGCCGGATCGCATTCGCCCCAGTGGCCGCCCAGCCGCGGCACTCCGCCCGACGACCCGCAGCCGAGGATGGTGAAGGCCAGCCGCGCCATCAGGGGGACGCGGCCGGTTCGGGCGCCCAGGCCGCAGCCTTGGCAAACAGCCTGTCGAAGTTGACGGTCGTCTGCCGGGCGAAGGCTTCGTAGTCCATCCCGAACAGCGCCGCGCCGGCCTCGGCGGTGTGGACGGTGTAGGCAGGCTCGTTGCGCTTGCCGCGATAGGG
>JALORM010000379.1 GCA_025458985.1 Paracoccaceae bacterium
CCGGCCGCCATCCAGCACCACGATCCGGTCCATGTGGGCGATGGTCGACAGCCGGTGCGCGATGGCGATCACCGTCTTGCCCTCCATCACACCGTAGAGCGTGGCCTGGATCGCGGCCTCGACCTCGCTGTCGAGCGCGCTCGTCGCCTCGTCCAGAAGCAGGATCGGCGCGTCCTTCAGGATGGTCCGCGCGATCGCCACCCGCTGCCGCTGGCCGCCCGAAAGCTTCACGCCGCGCTCGCCCACATGTGCGTCATAGCCGGTGCGGCCCTCGGGGTCCTGCAGCGTCAGGATGAAGTCGTGCGCCTCGGCCCGGCGGGCGGCCTCGACCATCTCGGCCTCGGTCGCGTCGGGGCGGCCGTAAAGGATGTTGTCGCGCACCGACCGGTGCAGGAGGGAGCTGTCCTGCTGCACCATGCCGATCATCCGGCGCAAGGAGTCCTGGCGGACCTGCGTCACGTCCTGCCCGTCGATCAGGATGCGCCCGCCCTCGGGGTCGTAGAACCTGAGCAGCAGCTTGACCAGCGTCGACTTGCCCGAGCCCGACCGCCCGACGAGGCCCACCTTCTCGCCCGGGGCGACGGTCAGGCTTATGCGGTCAAGTCCGCCCGAGCCGCGCCCGTAGTGGTGCGAGACGCCGTCGATCTCGATCCGGCCCTCGCGGAAGGCGAAGGGTCTGGCGCCGGCGGGGTCGGTCAGCGTCACGGGCTGGGCGATGGTTTCCATGCCTTCCGCCACCACGCCCAGGTTCTGCACCAGGTTCGTCGTGGCCCACATGATCCAGTAGGTCATGTTGTTGAGCCTGAGCACCAGCGCCGCGGCCGCGGCCACGGTGCCGGGCGTGGCCTGCCCGTGGAACCAGAGCCAGAGCGCCAGCCCGGTGACCGACACGATCAGCAACCCGTTCAGGAAGGTCAGCGACACATCCATGCGGGTGATGATCCGCATCTCGCGGAAGAACGCCTGCCGGGCCGTCTCGATCGCCTCGCGTGCATAATCCACCTCGCGGTCGTGGTGGGCGAAAAGCTTGACCGAGTGGATGTTGGAATAGCTGTCGACCACGCGTCCGGTGATCGCGCTGCGCGCGTCCGACGAGGCCTGCGCGGCGGGGCCGGCATGGCGGATCGTCCAGCGCATGAGCCAGAGATAGCCCGCGATCCACAGCAGCATGGGCACGGCAAGCCGCGGGTCGAAGCCCGACAGGATGGCGGCCGAGCCGATCAGCGTGGCGGTGGCGAAGGCGACCGCGTCGAACAGCTGGAACGCCGCCTCGCCTGCGGCGGGCGGCGTCTGCATGATCCGGTTGGCGATGCGGCCGGCGAAGTCGTTCTCGAACCAGCCGACGGGCTGGCGCAGGACGTGGCGGTGCGCGCGCCAGCGGATCATCGTGCCGAAGTTCGGAAGGATCGTGTTGTGCAGAAGCGCGACGTCGATCCCCGAGATCACCGGCCGCATCAGCGCCTTCGGCCAAAAGGTCGACGATCCGGCCCACGTACCAGATCATCAGGACCTCGACCGCCGCGACCGCCATCTTCAGAAGCGCGGTCACCACGAAGACGCCGCGGAACGGGCGGACATACTGCCTCAGAAACGGCCAGAGCCTTTGCGGCGGCCGGTCGGTCTCGGCATAGGCCGTGTAGGGATCGACGAGGTTTTCGAAGTAGCGGAACATGGAAGGCGCTCCTGGCGAGCGAGATAGAACGTCATGCGGCGGCGGCGAGGGGACTGGCCGCCCGAACGGAACCGGCGTCCAGTCAGAACTGGCGGGCGACGGTGTCCATTCTCATGGCGTTCTCCTTCCTGGGTCGGGCAGGCTCTTACAGGAAACCGCGGTCGAAGTCACGCCCCCAGGTCACACGGAGCAAAGGGACGACCCGCCGCGCCCGCCCGCTCAGCCCAGAAGCTGCGCGCGGTCCAGCGTGAAGCCCGACGCGATCCAGCGGGCTTCGAGGTCCTTCAGCCGCGCGCCCAGCGCCGCGCCCGACAGCGGCGCAAGGTCGGCGGCTGCCACCGGGAACCGCGCCGACGCGCCGCGGTCGGCGTCGCCCCGCGCCCCGGGCGGCACGGGTGCGCCGGTCATCGCCGCCCGCAGGACCGCGGCGGACAGCGCAGGCTCGGCGCCCAGGCGGTAGCCCAGTTCCGCCGGCCCCGCGGCCGACCCGGCCGCCTCGCGCAGCGCCTCGAGGCGCCTGGCCTCGGCCCTCGACAGCCTGAGCGCGCCCGCCGCATCCTCGCCCCCCAGCACGGCCAGCCGGCGGATCGGGTCGGGCGCCAGCCCCTCGCCGGCCTCCAGATGCACCAGCGGCGCCAGCGCGCGGGCATCGGCCCCGGGCAGCGCCCGCGCCAGCGCCCCCGCCTGCGCCATCGCCGCGACGGCAGGCGCGGGGTCGGGCGCGGCGAGCAGCTTCTTCATCTCGGCCCCCACCCGTTCCCGCGATAGGCCGGACAGGCCCCCGAGGTTCCCCGCACAGGCCGCCAGCCCCTCGGCGTCCAGCCCGCCCGTGGGGTCGCCGTACCAGGCATGAAACCGGAAGAAGCGCAGGATCCGCAGGTAGTCCTCGGCGATCCGCGCGCCGGGGTCGCCGACGAAGCGCACCCGGCGCGCCAGGAGGTCGGGCAGGCCGCCCAGGGGGTCGATCACCTCGCCCTCGGCGGTGGCGTAAAGCGCGTTCATCGTGAAGTCGCGGCGCTCGGCGTCATGCTCGATCAGGTCGGAGAAGGCGACGACCGCACGGCGCCCGTCGGTCTCGACGTCGCGGCGGAAGGTCGTCACCTCGATCCCGCGGTGGTCGGCGACGACCGTCACGGTGCCGTGCTCCACCCCCGTCGGCACGGGCCTCAGCCCCGCCGCGGCGGCCAGCGCCATGACCCGCTCCGGCCGCGCGTCGGTGGCGATGTCGATGTCACCGGGGGCCAGTCCCAGCAGGGCGTTGCGCACCGTGCCGCCGACGTAGAGCGCCCGGTGCCCGCCCCTTGCCAGCGCCGCAAGCACCGCACGCGGGCCCGGGTCGGTCAGCCAGTCGGCCTCGATCTTCATGGCGCGAGCCTTTCGGCGAGCCCCCGCAGGATGCGGGCGGTGGCGCCCCAGACATAATAGGGGCCGTAAGGCACGGTGTAGTAGAACCGCCGCTGCCCGCGCCAGACCCGCGATTGCACGCGGTAGTTCGCGCGGTCGGCCAGATGCGCCAGCGGCACGGTGAACACCTCGTCCACCTCGCCGGCCTCGGGCACGGGCCGGAAGGGCGCCGCAATCCGGGCAAGGACCGGCGTGACGGTGAAGCCGGTCACCGTTTCGTGCGGCGGCAGCGTGCCCAGAACCTCGGCCGCCCCGCGCGGCAGGCCGACCTCTTCCTCTGCCTCGCGCAGGGCAGCCCCGACCGGGCCGCCGTCGCCGGGGTCGACCTTGCCGCCCGGAAAGGCGATCTGGCCCGGGTGGTGCCGCAGCCGCGACGACCGCATGGTCAGCAGGACTGCGGGCGCCGCCCCGTCGATCACCGCCACCAGCACCCCGGCATCGCGCAGCACTCGCCCTTCGGGCAGCACGAAGCCGGGGTTGAGGTCGAAATCCGAACTGTCGGACCCGCCGCGCGCAAGCGCCCGGGCAAGGACGAGGCTCAGCCCGTCAGCAAGGGTCACCCGGCCGCTCCTCTGCCTCGAAGCCGAGCGTCCTGGGGTCGAACTCGTAATGCGCGCCGCAGAACTGGCAGTCGGCGGTCACGATCCCCTCGTCGGTCGTCATGTGGGCGATGTCCTTCGCGGAATAGATCGACAGCGACAGGCGCACCTTGTCGGCCGAGCAGGTGCAGCCGAAGCTGACCGGCTGGGCATCGAACACGCGTGGTCCCTCCTCGTGGAAGAGGCGCACCAGAAGCTCGGTCGGCTGCACCTCGGGGCCGACCAGCTCCAGCTCCTCGACCGTGTCGAGAAGGGTGTTGGCACGGGCCCAGTTCTCCTCGTCGTCACCGTAGAGGATATCGGACGCGCTGAGCAGCCCGCCTTCGCCCGAGCCGCCGTCGTTCGCGACATGGGGGCTCGCCTCTGGCATGTGCTGCAGCATCACGCCGCCCGCGCGCCAGCCGCGCTGCCCCGAGGCCAGGATCGACTGCCCGAAGGTCAGCGCAAAGCGGGTCGGCAGCTGTTCGGACTGCGCGAAGTAGGTCTCGGCGCAGGACGACAGCGAGCCTCCGGAAAGCGGGGTGATGCCCTGGTAGGGCGCGGTGCCCGCCCCCTGGTCGATCAGGATGGC
>JALORM010000380.1 GCA_025458985.1 Paracoccaceae bacterium
TCGTCGGCGTGTCGAAGGACAGCGCGGCCAGCCACGACAAGTTCGTCAAGAAGCACGGACTGGGCGTGATCCTTGCCTCGGACGAAGGCTCGGACGTGTGCGAGCGCTACGGCGTATGGGCCGAGAAGAGCATGTACGGCAAGAAGTACATGGGGATCGAGCGGTCGACCTTCCTGATCGACGGTGCCGGCACCGTGCGCACCGTCTGGCGCAAGGTGAAGGTCCCGGGCCATGCCGAAGAGGTGCTGGCCGCGGTCAGGGGACTGTGAGCCTGACGCTGGCCGAGCGTGCGGTCGAGGTCCTGACCACCGCCGACGCCCGCGCCAAGGCAGACCTCGCGCGCCGCCATGCGGCCGCGTGGTTCGCCTCGGGCGGCACGATGGAGGTGGGGCGCGCGACGCCCCCGGACCGGCCGGCGCGCCCGGCCGAACCCGCGCTGCTGCCGCCGAAGGACGTGCCGCGCCGCAGGCCGGGCACGCCGGCCGGGCGCATCGCGCTGCTGCACGCCGTGGCGCATATCGAACTGAACGCGGTGGACCTGCACTGGGACATTGTCGCCCGCTTCTCCCGCGTGCCGATGCCGCGCGGGTTCTTCGACGACTGGGTACGCGCCGCCGAGGACGAGGCGCGGCACTTCCTGCTGCTGTCTGACTGCCTTCAGGCGCGCGGCAGCCGCTACGGCGCCCTGCCCGCGCACGCCTTCATGTGGCGCGCCGCCGAAGATACCGCGCACGACCTGCAGGCGCGCCTTGCCGTGGTGCCGATGGTCCTGGAGGCGCGCGGGCTCGACGTGACGCCGCAGATGGTCGCGATCTTCCGGCAGGCGGGCGAGACCGATGCCGTCGCCGCGCTCGACACGATCTACGCCGAAGAGGTGGGCCACGTCGCCTATGGCCAGAAGTGGTTCAACTTCCTCTGCGGGCGCAACAATGAGGACCCAAAGGAAAGATTTCACACGCTGGTGAGACAACACTTCCACGGGGCCCTGAAACCGCCCTTCAACGAGGAAAAGCGCGCCGAAGCGGGTATCCCGCCGGATTTCTACTGGCCGCTGGCCGCGGGGTCGGAAACCTGATCGGCGCGCGTGGCCGGGCGATCGGCGGATTCCTGCCGCGTCGGCCGGTTTCCGCGCGAAAAGCGTCAAATGCGTTGCCCTAGTCACACGCTCCGGAGTACGACGCCCATGGGCTCCGTCAGTGGGGATTGTCGGCGCCGTCTACAGGGATAACGGAACGGCGGGGCTGCCTTGCAGGGACGATTCTCTCACAAGATCAACGCGGCTCTGGAGCGTCACCTGCCCGAACGCCGCCTGTTCCTGAAATCCGACACCGAGACGCGCTTCATCCGCCTCAGGCCGGTCACGCAGGCGGTGGCAATCACCGGCAGCGCGCTGTTCGTGGCCTGGACGATCATCGCGACCGCGGTCCTGCTGATGGATTCGATCGGGTCGGGCACCGCACGCGAGCAGGCCGCGCGCCAGCAGGCCACCTACGAGGCGCGGCTGAACGCCGTGGCCGCCGACCGCGACGCCCGCGCGGCCGAAGCCCATGCCGCGCAGGAACGCTTCAACCTGGCGCTGGCCGAGGTTTCGGCCATGCAGGAACGGCTGCTGGCCTCCGAGGACCGGCGGCGCGAACTGGAAACCGGGATCGAGGTGATCCAGTCCACCCTGCGGCGGACCATCCAGGAGCGGGACAGCGCACGGGGCGAGGCAGAGCGTCTGATGGCCGACGCCTCGGGCGGGGCGCCCGACGCGGTGCGCGGCACCGATGCCGAGGAACTGGCGGCAACGGTCGCCTTCCTCACCGACGCGCTGCACGACACCGCCGCCGAACGCGAGGAAGTCGCAGAAGGCGCCGTCGAGGCGGCGTCCCGGGCGGACGACCTTGCCCTGGAACTGCGCCTCATCGAGGAACGCAACGACCGCATCTTCGGGCAGCTCGAAGAGGCGGTGGCGATCTCGCTCGAGCCGCTCGACGAGATGTTCCGCTCGGCCGGGATGGAACCCGACCGCATCCTCGAAGAGGTGCGCCGCGGCTATTCCGGCCAGGGCGGCCCGCTGACGCCGATCGTCGTCTCGACCATGGGCGGCGGCGAGGCCGAGCCGGACGCCCTGCGCGCCAACGAGATCCTGCGCCGTCTGGACGAGATGAACCTCTACCGGATCGCGGCCGAGAAGGCCCCCTTCGCGATGCCCGTGCGCGGTGCCTTCCGGTTTACCAGCGGCTTCGGCTATCGCCGGGACCCCCGGGGCGCCGGCACCAGGATGCACGAGGGCACCGACTTCGCGGCCGCGACCGGCACGCCGATCTATTCGACCGCGGACGGGGTCGTGACCCATGCCGGCTGGCAGGGCGGCTACGGCCGGCTGATCAAGATCCAGCACGCCTTCGGAATCGAGACGCGCTACGCCCATCTGTCCAACATCCGCGTGAGCGTCGGCGATAGGGTCTCGCGCGGGGACCGGATCGGTGATATGGGCAACTCCGGCCGCTCGACCGGGACCCACCTGCACTACGAAGTGCGTATCGGCGGCACGGCCACCAACCCCATGACCTACATCAGGGCGGCGAGAGATGTTTTCTAAGTCGAAGATCAACGAACCCGGCCCCAAGACGGCCCCCGACCTGGAGAGACCCGCGATGCCAGACACTTCGGCCCCGAGGGCGGGCGACTACATGCCGGCCACCGCACCGAAGCCGAAAGCGGCTCCGTCGATCCTGTCGTCCGACCTGACCGTTGTCGGCAACCTCAAGACCTCGGGCGACATCCAGGTGGAGGGCACCGTCGAGGGCGACATCCGTGCGCACCTGCTGACCGTCGGCGAGGGCGCGACCATCAAGGGCGAGATCGTGGCCGACGACATCGTGGTGAACGGGCGGGTGATCGGCCGGGTCCGCGGGCTGAAGGTCCGGCTGACCTCGTCGGCCCGTGTCGA
>JALORM010000381.1 GCA_025458985.1 Paracoccaceae bacterium
CCGAACGGCAACCTGCCCTTCAACCTCGCCTGGGGCGATGCGGTGATCGTCGCCCCCGAAAGCGCCGATGCCGCCGCGACGAACCCCGTGGGGACCGGGCCGTTCACCTTCACCCGCTGGGTCCAGGGCGACCGGGTCGAGATCGCGCGCAACCCGGACTACTGGGGCGAGGCGCCGGCGCTGGCCTCGGCCACCTTCCGCTTCATCTCGGACCCCAACGCCGCCTTTGCCGCGATGATGGCGGGCGACGTCGACGCCTTCCCGAACTTCCCCGCGCCCGAGACGCTGGGCCAGTTCGAGGCCGATCCCCGCTTCCGCGTCATCGTCGGCTCGACCGAGGGCGAGACGATCCTGGCCATGAACAACATCCGCCCGCCGCTCGACAACCCGAAGGTCCGCCAGGCCATCGCCCACGCGATCAACCGCCAGGAAATCATCGACGGCGCCATGTTCGGCTACGGCACGCCCATCGGAACCCACTTCGCGCCCCACCACCCGGACTACGTCGACCTTGCCGCGCAGTCGGCCTACGACCCCGAGGCCGCCAAGCGCCTGCTGGAGGAAGCCGGCGTCTCGGACCTCAAGCTCCGCCTGGCGCTGCCGCCGCCCACCTACGCCCGGCGCGGCGGCGAGATCATCGCGGCGCAGCTGCGCGCGGTGGGGATCGAGACCGAGATCGCGAACGTGGAATGGGCGCAGTGGCTGGAACAGGTCTTCAAGGGAAAGGACTTCGACCTGACCATCGTCAGCCACACCGAACCGATGGATATCAACATCTACGCCCGCGACGACTACTACTTCCAGTACGCCAATCCCGACTTCCAGGAGATCATGGCCGAGCTTGACATCGAGACCGATGCGGCCGCCCGGTCCGCGCTTCTGAAGCAGGCGCAGCAGAAGATCGCCGACGACTACGTGAACGGCTACCTGTTCCAGCTGGCCAAGACCGGGGTCGCGAACGCCAAGATCGAAGGCCTTTGGGAGAATTCGCCCACCCAGGCCAACGACCTGACGGCCGTCCGCTGGGTAGAGTAGCCGGATCTTCTGGCGAAGATCCGGGGGCGCCCGGTCCCGGCCGGGGACCGCCCCCGATCCTTCGCCAGAAGGATCGCCCGTCCCGCAGGAGGCCGCCATGAACCTTGTCCGCGTCGTCCCGACCGATCCGCCCGAGACCGCGCGCCCCGACCCCGCGAAGGTGATCGATGGCGACCCGGTGCACCGCAGCTGGAACCTGGAGGAGCGCGACGGCCTCTGGTGCGGGGTCTGGGAGTCGACCCCCGGCAAGTGGCGCGTGGCCTACAACGAATGGGAATACTGCCGCATCCTTTCCGGCATCTCGGTCCTGACCGAGGATGGCGGCGCGGCGGTCACCGTGCGCGCCGGCGACAGCTTCGTGATCCGGCCGGGTTTTGCCGGAACCTGGGAAGTGGTCGAGACGACCCGCAAGGACTACGTGATCCGAACGTGACCCGCCGCGCCCGCGTTCAGGCGTCAGGGGCCGCGGCGGCTTCCGTGGCGGCGGCCGCGCGGGCCGCTTCCTGCGCGGCGACGAAGCCGTAGATCACCTCGGGGTCGACGACGTTCGGCGGCAGCTCCACGCCCCGGTTTGCCAGTTCCTCGCCCTCCAGCGCCACCGACTGCTCGTAGGTGCGCACCACCACTGGCGCACCGGGCTGCACCAGTTCGTAAAGCTGGATGATGTCATGGTTGAAGAGCCGGATGCACCCGGCCGAGCCGGAGTTGCCGATCGAGCCAAGGTCGTTCGTGCCGTGGATCCGGAAGAAGGTGTCGCGATTGTCCCGGTAGAGGTACAGAGCGCGCGCGCCGAGGGGGCTCGCAAGCCCCCCGGGGATGCCGCGGGCGAAGGCGGCGTAGACCTCGGGTTCGGACCGGATCATGTTTGCCGTCGGCTGCCAGCCCGGCCAGGCCGCCTTGCGGCCGACCGTGGCGGTGCCGCGGAAGCCACGTCCCTCGCGCCCCACGGCGATGGGATAGCGGATCGCCTGCCCGTCCGCGAGCACGAGGTAGAGGAACTTGGCGTGCGGATCGACCACGATGGTCCCGGGCGCCTCGGGACCCGCATAGGCGACCTGCGCGCGGCGGTTGACGCCTTCAAGATACTTCCGGTCCACCGCCGGAAGGGTGTATTCGCCGTCGACCAGGCGTTCGTAGCCCGGCACCTCGCCGCCCCGGCGCGAGGCAAGATCGCCCAGCCGGCCGCAGCCCGACAGGGCCACGGCAAGCAGCAGCAGGAGGGCAGGGCGCAAGAGGGTCATGTCGGGGCTCCGTCCTGTCTCGGCGTCGATTCCGTCCGCAGGAGCAAGGCTTAGCACCGATGCGCCAGAGCGCAAACCGCCCGCGGGCAGGCGCGCCGCGTCCCCTCGCTAGTCCCCGTCGCGGCCGGGCGCGGACTGACCGGCCAGCCAGTCCCGCAGGTCGGCCTCGCCCTTCTCGAGCGTGCCGTAGTTCAGGAGCTTGCGCAGCACCGATACCAGCACGGCGCGGCCGCGCAGGTTGTAGCATCCCTGGGTGCCCTCGGAGGGATGGACGCCAAGCTTCTGGTAGATCGACTGCAGCCGGTTCTGGACCGACCGCAGCGACAGCCCGCGCCGCGCCGCGATGGCCCGGTCGGTCAGGCCCAGCGCGATGTCGACCAGCACCTCGTACTCGGCCTCGGACAGCCCGACCGCGGGCGCCACTGTCATCTGCTGGGTGCCGCGCACCTCGCCGTCGATGACGCACTGGTTTTCGATGAAGATGCTGCGCAGCGCGAGCCGCAGGCGCTCGTCCGAGGCCGACTTGAGGACATAGCCGTAGGTCGCGCCTGCGGGGACGATCCGGCTGACCCCGCGCACATAGGCCTCGTCGGAATAGTTGGACCAGAACAGGATCCGGGTCTGCGGGCGTTCGCGCCAGATCGTGCGCGCGGCCTCGAT
>JALORM010000382.1 GCA_025458985.1 Paracoccaceae bacterium
GCCGCCCGCCGCTTCGCGGTCTACCGCAACAACGTGGCCGTCGCGCTGACCGAAGCGCTCGAAGCGGCCTTCCCGACGGTGCGGCAGATCGTGGGCGACGCGTTCTTCAACGCGATGGCCGGCGTGTTCCTCCGCGCGCACCCGCCTGCCTCGCCGCGTCTTGCGCACTACGGGGCCGAGCTGCCCGGGTTCCTCGAAACCTTTCCGCCGGTCGCGCATCTTGGCTACCTGCCCGATGTCGCGCGGCTCGAGAACGCGCTCCGCGCCGCCTATCACGCCGCCGATGCCGCGCCAGTCGGGCCCGAGGCCCTGCCGCCGGGTGCCGACCTGATGGGCGCGCGGGTGGCGCTTGCGCCGGCCGTCGCGGTGATCCGGTCACGCTGGCCGCTGCACGCCATCTGGCGCTTCAACCGCGAGCCCGGCGCCCCGAAGCCGGCCGCCACGGCCGAGGACGTCCTCGTGACCCGCCCCGGCCTCGACCCGCACGCAGACCCTTTGCCCCCGGGCGGTGCGGCGTTCACCCTGGCGCTGGCCTCGGGCGCGAGCCTCGCCGAAGCGACTGCCGCCGGTGGCGCGGGGTTCGACCCGGGGCCTGCGCTGGGCCTGCTGCTGTCCCGCGCGGCCATCACCGCGATCCACCCCGAGGAGAGACCATGACCGCCCTGATCCGCCTGCACGACGCGATCTTCGGCGCGCTCGCCGCCGCTGCGCCCTGGCTTCTGCCGACCCTGGCGCGCGCGGTCTTCGCGGGCGTGCTGTTCGTCTACTACTGGCACTCGGCCGGAACCAAGCTCGACGGGCTCTTCTCGCCTTCGCTTGGCGCCTATGCACAGATCTTCCCGCGCGCGATGGAGGCCGCGGGCTACGACATCTCGCAGCTGACCGCCTTCCACACCGCGGTCGTGCTGGCCGGGTCCTGGGCGGAATACCTGCTGCCGGTGCTGATCGTGGCGGGCCTCTTCACCCGGCTTGCTGCGGTCGGAATGCTCGGCTTCATCGTCGTGCAGTCCTGGGTCGACGTGACCGGCCACGGGCTGGCTGCGGACGACATCGGGGCATGGTTCGACCGCGATCCGGCGTCACTCCTGCTGGATCAGCGGGCGTTCTGGGCCTTCCTTCTTGCCGTTCTCGTCGTGAAGGGGGCGGGCCCGCTTTCGGCCGACCGCATGCTTGCGCGTTTTCGCTGACCGCAAGGCGGGGCCTTGAATTTTCCGCCGGTTAGGCCATTGTATCCCGCGCGAAGACAGACTTTCACGACCGCCTTCTGCTACCCGGCGCCGGCTGACCTGGAAGACCTGGCCGCCCCCTGGGCATGACGCTCAGGGGAACCGAAGCAAGGAGACGCGGAAAGATGCCGACCGGCACCGTGAAGTGGTTCAACTCGACCAAGGGCTATGGCTTCATCGCTCCGGACGATGGCGGCAAGGATGTGTTCGTGCACATCTCGGCCGTCGAGCGCGCAGGGCTCAAGGGCCTGAACGACAATCAGAAGGTCGCCTACGAGCTTCAGTCGGGGCGCGACGGACGTTCCTCGGCTTCGGACCTCAAGCTGCTCTGATCCCCCAGGGGATCGCCCGATAACGACGGCCCGCCCCCCGGCGGGCCGTTTGCATTTCGGGGCGGCCCGGCACCAGATGCGGCGGGCGGCAACAATCCGTCCACAACTTCCTGTTCCCGACGCCTACTTTCTCCTTTACAGGACTCCGCCCTTGGCCCACCATATCTGGTAAGGGCGGCGCGCGGGCAACGCCCGCCCTTGTAAGCCAGTCAGCTTCTAGGGGCACAAGCCCAAAGGAAGCCACAGTATAGAGGCCGGGGCACATGGCGCTGTCAGAGCAGTATCTGCACACCGATGAAATCCACCCCATCGACATCGTTGAAACGCTGGCCGAGCGCCACGCGTGGGACTTCGACCGTGTCGCCGACGACCAGATCGCGATGGCGGTCGAGGCGCAGTGGCGGACCTATTCGATCACGCTCGCCTGGTCCGCCCAGGACGAGACGCTGCGGCTGATCTGCACCTTCGAGATGGAGCCGCCCGAAGCCCGGCTTCCCGCGCTCCACGAGGCGCTGAACCGGATCAACGACAACTGCTGGGCGGGTGCCTTCACCTACTGGCACGAACAGCGCCTGATGGTCTGGCGCTACGGCCTGGTCCTGGCCGGCGGCCAGGTCGCCACGCCCGAGCAGATCGACCGCCTGATCGGCACCGCGGTCGGAACCTCGGAACGCTTCTACCCTGCGTTCCAGCTGGTCACCTGGGGCGAGCGCCCGGCCGAAGAGGCGATGCAGGTCGCCATTGCAGAGGCCTACGGGCGCGCCTAACCTCGCCCCCCGACCAAGGGGGCCAGGGGAAAACGCATGGACATGGACGACCTTCGCCGCCGGGGGCTGGTGCTTCTGGGCTGCGGCAAGATGGGCTCGGCGATGCTGGCGGGCTGGCTCAAGGGCGGGCTGCCCGCGGGCTCGGTCTGGGTCAGCGACCCCGCGCCGTCGGACTGGCTGACGGCCCGCGCGGCCGAGGGGCTGCACCTGAACGCCGACCTGCCCGAGGCCCCCGCGATCGTGCTGGTCGCGGTCAAGCCGCAGATGATGGCGCAGGCGCTGCCGGGCCTCGCGCGCTTCGGCGGGGGCGGCACGCTGTTCCTCAGCGTCGCCGCCGGCACGCCGATCCGGGCTTACGAGGCGATGCTGGGCGAGGGGACGCCGGTCATCCGCGCCATGCCCAACACGCCCGCCGCTATCGGCCGCGGCATCAGCGCCATCTGCGGCAATGCGCGGGCGACTGAGGCGCACCTGGCGCTGGCCGAGGCGCTGTTGTCGGCCGTGGGGCAGGTCGTGCGGCTGGAGGGCGAACACCAGATGGACGCGGTCACTGCCGTCTCCGGCTCCGGCCCCGCCTACGTCTTCCACCTGATCGAGACGCTGGCCG
>JALORM010000383.1 GCA_025458985.1 Paracoccaceae bacterium
CCCGCCGCCGTGGCCGCGTGCGAGGCGGTGGATGCGGGCCTGGGACGGGCGATCGAGGCGCTGCAGGCGGCCGGCGGGGCGATGATCGTCACGGCCGACCACGGCAACTGCGAGACGATGATCGACCCGGCCACCGGCGGTCCGCATACCGCGCACACCACGAACCCGGTCCCCGTGATCCTGGTCGGCGGACCGGCAGGGGCGGGACTTGCCTCCGGGCGGCTGGCCGACCTTGCGCCGACGGTCCTGGACCTCATGGGGCTCGACCTGCCGCCCGAGATGACGGGCCGGAGCCTGATCCGCCGATGAGATGCCTGGCGGTCGTGCTTGCGATGGGCCTGCTGGCCGGCCCGGCCATTGCACAGGACACCGAGACCCTGTTGGCCGCGCGCCGCGCCGCGCAGGCCCTGGCCCAGGCCGCCGTCGCCCTGCAGGAGGCCGACGCGGCGCGCGACAGGGTCGATGCGCTGACCCGGACCGTCCGCGCCTACGAGGACGGGCTTGCCGCCCTGCGCGAGGGTCTGCGCCGCGTCAAGATCCGCGAACAATCGATCCGGCTGGCCTTCGAGGCCAAGCGCGCCGAGGTCGAGCGGCTGACCGGCGTTCTTGCAGGGCTCGAGCGGAACCCCGAGCCCGTCACCCTGCTGCATCCCGGCGGGCCGCTGGAGACTGCGCGTGCGGGCATGCTTCTGGCCGAGATGACCCCGGCGCTTCAGGCCGAGGCCGAGGCGCTTGGCGCCCAGCTCGAAGAGCTGTCGCTGCTGCGCAGCCTGCAGGAAGGTGCGGCCGCCACGCTCGCCGACGGGCTTGCCGGCGTGCAGGAGGCACGGCTGAGGCTGTCGCAGGCCATCGCCGAGCGCGAGCCGCTGCCCCGCCGCACCGCCGACGACCCCGAGGCACTGGCCGCGATCCTGGCCAGCGCCGACACGCTGGAAAGCTTTGCCGCCGGCCTGACCGCGGTTCCCCTGGCGGGCTCGGACCCGGAAGTGCCGCCCTTCCGCGACAGCCGCGGCCGTCTGCCGCTGCCGGTCGAGGGAAGGGTGCTGCGCGGCTTCGAGGTCGCCGACGCGGCCGGAGTGGCGCGGCCCGGGCTGCTGCTGGCGACGCGGCCGCAGGCCCTGGTCACGGCCCCGGCTGCGGCCACCGTCCGCTATGCCGGCCCGCTGCTCGACTACGGAAATGTGATCGTGCTCGAGCCCGGGGCGGGTTATCTCTTGGTTCTGGCAGGTCTGGGACAGATCTTCGCGGCTGCGAACGAGGTCGTCCCGGCGGGCGCGGCGCTGGGCCTGATGGGCGGGGCATCGCCATCGGGGGCAGAGTTCGCCAGCGACGCACAAGAAGCCGGTGGCGCAGAGCGGCCGGAAACGCTTTATATGGAACTCAGAGAGGGCGGCACGCCGGTCGATCCGGCAGCCTGGTTCGCCCCGCAGAGAGGATGACGCGATGAGGAAGTTCGTGATGGCGGTTCTGGGCGGCGGTGTCGCCGGCGTGGTGGCCACCACCCAGATTGCCGGCCCGCTGGTCGCGCAGGAGGCTTCGCGAAACGCCTCGGTCTACGAACAGCTTGACCTGTTCGGCGACATCTTCGAACGGATCCGGTCGCAGTACGTCGAGGAAGTCGACGAGAGCAAGCTGATCGAGGCGGCGATCAACGGGATGCTGACCTCGCTCGACCCGCATTCCTCGTACCTGTCGCCGGACGATGCGGCAGACATGCAGGTGCAGACCCGCGGCGAGTTCGGCGGGCTCGGCATCGAGGTCACCCAGGAAGAGGGCTTCGTGAAGGTCGTGTCGCCCATCGACGACACGCCCGCCGCCGCCGCGGGGATCGAGGCTGGCGACTTCATCACCCATGTCGACGGGCAGTCGGTGCTGGGCCTGACGCTGGACCAGGCGGTGCAGATGATGCGCGGTCCGGTCGGGTCCGAGATCATCATCACCGTGGTCCGGGAAGGCGTCGAGGAACCCTTCGACGTGTCGATCATCCGCGACACGATCAAGCTCACGGCGGTGCGCACGCGGGTCGAGGGCGATACCGTCGTCCTGCGGGTCACCACGTTCAACGATCAGACCTATTCCAACCTGGAGTCGGGCCTGAAGCAGGCTGTCGAGGATGCCGGCGGTCCTGACAAGGTGAACGGCTTCGTGCTCGACCTCAGGAACAACCCCGGTGGCCTCCTGACCCAGGCGATCCGGGTGTCGGACGCGTTCCTCGACGCGGGCGAGATCGTTTCGACCCGCGGGCGCAACCTGTCGGACGGCGAGCGGTTCAATGCGACGCGCGGCGACCTGGCCGAGGGCAAGCCGATGGTCGTGCTGATCAACGGCGGTTCGGCCTCGGCCTCGGAAATCGTGGCCGGTGCGCTTCAGGACCATCGCCGCGCCATCGTCATCGGCGAGAAGAGCTTCGGCAAGGGATCGGTCCAGACGGTCATGCCGCTGCGCAGCAACGGCGCGATGCGCCTGACCACGGCGCGGTACTACACGCCGTCGGGCCGGTCGATCCAGGCGTTGGGCGTGTCGCCCGACATCGTCGTGGCACAGCCGCGGCCCGAGCCGGAGGCGGAAGAGCCCGAGAACGAAAGCCTGAGCGCGCGCAACCGGTTCGAGGCCGACCTCAGGGGGGCGCTGGGCAACGACTCGCTCAGCGACGACGAACGTCGCCAGATCGAGGACGAGCGTACCCAGGCCGAGGCAGCGGCCGAGCTCCGCAAGGAAGACTATCAGCTTGCCTATGCCATCGACATCCTCAAGGGCCTTTCGGCGCTTGGGCCTGAGGTCCGCGCGGCCGCCGGCCAGGAGGCAGCGGCGGCGCCCTGACAGGCTGGCAGGTCCGGTCCGGTCAGCCGGACGCTAGTCCACCGGCCGGATCAGCTTGCGCTCGAGCACGCCCAGCACGGTGCGCAGATCGTTGCCGCGCTTGAGCACCC
>JALORM010000384.1 GCA_025458985.1 Paracoccaceae bacterium
CGCTTGCGGCATCGGAAGGTCTCGTGCTTGTCGACTGCCTGACGCTGTGGCTTGCCAACCGCATGCTGGCCGGAGCCGACCCCGAGGCAGAATCGGGGGGGCTTGTCGATGCGCTCGCGGCGCATCGTGGGCCGGTGATCTGCGTATCGAACGAAGTCGGCTGGAGCATCGTGCCCGACAACGCGCTGGCCCGCGCCTTCCGCGACGAACAGGGCCGGCTGAACCAGCGTGTCGCCGCCGGCGCGGATCTGGTGGTCGCGGCCATGGCGGGCCTGCCCCTGGTGCTGAAGGGCAGCCTGCCCGGGGCATTCGATCACGGCGCGTGATGGCCGACGACAGGCAAGATCATTGGAACGGGCGCACCCGGCCGGCTAGGAAGGCGTAACCGCATGGAGGGCCCGCCCGCATGACATACGACCTGGCGATCGGCGACCGCGCCTATTCCTCGTGGAGCCTGCGCGGATGGCTCGCCTTCGATGCCTCGGCTGCTGCAATCCTACCCGCCCGCGCGCACCGTCCCGACCGCCCGAATGCCCGAGGGCACGGTCGTCTCCGAAAGCCTCGCCATTGCCGAGGAACTGGCCTCGCGCCACCCCGAGGCAGGGCTCTGGCCGGCGGACCCGGCTGCGCGCGCTGTCGCCCGCACCCTTGCCGCCGAAATGCACGCAGGCTTCCAGGCGCTGCGCAGCCATTGCCCCATGAACCTGCGCGTCAGCTATACCGGCTGCGCCCCGCCGCCCGAGGTTCTCGACGACCTCGCGCGCCTGGAGGTGATCTGGGACTGGGCATGGGGAAAGACGGGCGGCGGCCCCTGGCTGTGCGGCGCCTACTCGCTGGCCGACGTGTTCTTCGCGCCGGTCGCGACGCGGATCGCCACCTACAACCTGCCGGTGTCGGACCGTGCCGCGGTCTACGTCGGGGCGCACCTGGCGCACCCCTCGTTCCGGCGCTGGCGGGCAATGGGCCTTGTCGACGGGCCGGACCAGGAGTTCTACCGCCGCGACTATCCGCACCGCCCCTGGCCCGGACCTGCGCCGATCCCTGCCCGCGCGGTCGACGCCGGCCCTTCGGTCAACGCAGCCTGCCCCTATTCGGGCGAGCCCGTCACCCACTTCCTGGAAACCGGCGGCCGCGTGTTCGGCTTCTGCAACGCCTTCTGCCGCGACAAGACGGCGGCCGACCCCGAAGCCTGGCCCGCCTTCATGGCCGTTTACCTTTCCTAAACCACTCGGCCCTATCCGTTAACCAAGGTTGACGAGGGGTACAGGGATCATGGTGGCGCGCGCCTATACGGTGGCGTTCGAGGGCGTCGAGGCGCGGCTGGTCGAGGTGCAGTGCGCCCTGACCGCCGGCATGCCGGGCTTCTCCATCGTCGGGCTGCCCGACAAGGCGGTCAGCGAGGCGCGCGAGAGGGTGCGCGCGGCGCTGTCCGCGCTGAACCTTGCGCTCCCGTCGAAGAAGATCACCGTCAATCTCTCGCCTGCCGACCTGCCGAAGGAGGGCTCGCACTTCGACCTGCCGATCGCGCTGTCGCTTCTGGCCGCGATCGACGTCATCCCGCGCGAGGCGGTGGAGGAAACCGTGGCGCTGGGCGAGCTGTCGCTGGACGGCTCGCTGGTACCCGTGATCGGCGCGCTGCCCGCCGCGATGGCCGCGGCGGAGGAGGACAGGCGGCTTCTCTGCCCCAAGGCTTGCGGGGCCGAAGCGGCCTGGGTCGGGGCGACCGAGGTGATCGCGCCGGCGACACTGCTGGACGCGATCCGCCACTACTCGGGCCAGGCGACGCTTGCGCCAGCGCATCCGGGCGAGGTGTCGCGGCAGGAGGCGGCGCGCGACCTGCGCGACGTCAAGGGCCAGGAGCGCGCCAAGCGCGCGCTCGAGATCGCCGCCGCCGGGCGCCACCACCTGCTGATGGTCGGCCCGCCGGGGTCGGGCAAGTCGATGCTGGCCGCGCGCATGCCCGGCATCCTGCCGCCCCTCTCGGCGGTCGAGGCGCTGGAAACCTCGATGATCCATTCGCTCGCCGGGCTGCTGGACGACGGCGGCATCTCCCGTGCGCGGCCCTTCCGCGAGCCGCACCACACCGCCAGCATGGCGGCGATCGTTGGCGGCGGACGCGGCGCCAAGCCGGGCGAGATCAGCCTGGCGCACAACGGCGTCCTGTTCATGGACGAGTTCCCCGAGTTTCCCCGCGCCGTGCTGGAAACCCTGCGCCAGCCGATCGAGACCGGCGAGGTCGTGGTGGCCCGCGCCAACGCCCATGTGAAATACCCCTGCCGCTTCCTGCTGGTCGCGGCCGCGAACCCCTGCAAATGCGGCTACCTCGCCGACCCTGCCCGCGCCTGCGCGCGCGTCCCGGCCTGCGGCGAGGATTACCTCGGGCGCATCTCGGGCCCGCTGATGGACCGCTTCGACCTGCGGGTCGAGGTGCCGCCCGTGGGCTACGCCGACCTCGACCTGCCCGACACCGGCGACAGCTCGGCCACGGTGGCCGCCCGCGTCGCCACCGCCCGCGCGGTGCAGGAGGCGCGGTTCGAGGGCACCGAGGCCCGCGTCAACGCCGACGCCGAGGGGCGGCTTCTGGAGGAGGTCGCAAGCCCCGACACCGAGGGGCGCGCGCTTCTGAACAAGGTCGCCGAACGGATGGGCCTGTCGGCGCGCGGCTACCACCGCGTCCTGCGCGTCGCCCGCACCATCGCCGACCTCGCCGGATCGCACGAAGTGCGAAAGCCGCATGTCGCCGAGGCGGTCAGCTACCGGCTGTCGCTGCGGGTGGAAGGGTAGCGGCGGTCAGCTCCACAGGTCGTCTGGCGGAGGCGTCGTGGCGCTGTAGGTGCCGTTCGCCAGAGCACCGTGGGCGCCCCGGTTGTGCCGCGCATGACCGCGACGTAATCGTCCCCGCCGCGCCCCCCGCCACCATATGCCCGCGCTTGGCGTTCAGGAACGTGTCGCCGGCGATGCCGTCCTCGGGCGTGATGCCGACGGCGATCTCGATGCCCGAGGCAGTCAGGTCCAGCGTCACTGGGTCGGCGCCCTGCGCATAGGCCCGGTCCCGCCCGCCGCCGCCCAGGACCACCGTGTCCTCGAAATCGAAGAACAGCCAGTCGTCCCCCCGCCCCGCCGCGCAGCTCGTCCGCGCCGAGACCGCCGATCAGCGTGTCGTTGCCGAGGCCGCCGACAAGCCGGTCGTCGCCTCCGCCACCGTCGAACGCCCGGCCGTTCTTGTCCTACATGACGGCCATGGCTCCCGAGCCAGCTCAGTTCCAGCTCCGCGCCTTCCAGGCCGACATAGGGTCCGTTCGCCGTCAGTTCACTCATGCTCATGCTCCGCGATCTGCCCGAGATCCCGCACAACGCGAAACCCGACGATGTTCGATCTTCGGTCTTCCCGCCCGCGCCCGCGCACAGCGGGGCGCGCGTAGTCCATGGCCGCCGCGTAGTCACCGCCCTTCGCGACGCGCTCACAGCTCGTGTTAAACGCCATTTCCTGATAGACGCTCGACAGCGGCCAGCCCGTGTGCCGTTCGGTCCAGCAGGACATCGTCCGCTCGATCAGGTTGCCCGACATGTGCCGCAGCCCCCATGCGTTGGCGGCGTCAAGCTCGTCGACCGGAACGGGGTGGCCGCGCGACACGAGGTCGGGGCGGTCCTCGCCCAGCATCTCGGCGGTGGAGATGCCACCGAAGTTGGCCTGGTCGGTCGTGATCTCCTCGCCCTGCGCGAACGGAGTCCGGGTGCCGGCGCGGGCGGCGTATTCCCATTCGGCCTCGGTCGGCAGCCGGTAGACATCCGCGCCGACCCTGGAGTTGAGCCAGGCCAAGTAGAGCTGCATGTCGTTGTAGGACACTTGCAGGACCGGGTGCCGGTCAGTCAGCTCTACC
>JALORM010000385.1 GCA_025458985.1 Paracoccaceae bacterium
GGCGCAGGTCTTCGGCTTTCCCGACTTCCGCCCCGGCCAGGAAGAGATCGTCGAAGCCGTCGCCGCGGGCCGCAACGTGCTGGCGATCATGCCGACCGGCGGGGGGAAGTCGCTCTGCTTCCAGCTGCCCGCGCTTATGCGGCCGGGGGTGACCGTGGTGATCTCGCCCCTGATCGCGCTGATGCGCGACCAGGTGCGGGGGCTGCGCGAAGCGGGCGTTGAGGCGGGGGCGCTGACCAGCGGCAACACCGACGAGGAAACCGAAGGGGTCTTCGCCGCGCTCGACGCCGGGCGCCTGCGGCTGCTCTACATGGCGCCCGAGCGGCTGGCCTCGGGCGGAACGCTCCAGCTGCTCCGCCGGATCGGGACCTCGCTGATCGCGGTGGACGAGGCGCATTGCGTCAGCCAGTGGGGCCATGACTTCCGCCCTGACTACCTGAGGATCGGTGAGCTGCGCCGCGCGCTGCGGGTGCCGCTGGCCGCCTTCACCGCCACCGCGGACGCCGAGACACAAGGTGAGATCGTGGCGCGCCTGTTCGACGGGCAGGCGCCCGAGACCTTCCTGAGGGGCTTCGACCGGCCGAACATCCACCTGGCGTTTGCGGTCAAGGACCAGCCGCGCCGGCAGGTCCTGACCTTTGCCGCCGCACGCAAGGGGCAGTCGGGCATCGTCTACTGCGGCACCCGCGCCAAGACCGAGGTGGCCACGGTCGCCTTCGGCATGGGCATCGACAAGCCCGACATCCGCTGGGTCGCGCATGCCGACCTGCCGAAGTCGATCGAGGCCTACTACCAGGAGATCGGGCGCGCCGGCCGCGACGGCGCCCCGGCCGAGACGCTGACGCTCTATGGCCCCGAGGACATCCGCTATCGCCGCGCCCAGATCGACGAGGGGCTTGCCCCGCCCGATCGCAAGGCCGCCGACCACGCCCGGCTGAACGCGCTGCTGGGCCTGGCCGAGGCGCTGGGCTGCCGGCGCCAGCGGCTGCTGGGCTACTTCGGCGAGGACTCCGCCCCCTGCGGCGCCTGCGATCTCTGCGATACCGCGCCCGAGACGTTCGACGGGACCGAGGCGGTCCGCAAGGCCCTGTCGGCGATCCTGCGCACGGGCGAAAGCTTCGGCGCGGGGCACCTGACCGACATCCTGCTGGGGCAGGCGACCGACAAGGTGCGCGAGCGCGGCCATGACGGCCTGCCGACCTTCGGTGTCGGCCGTGACCTCGGCCGTGCGCAATGGGCGGCGGTGTTCCGGCAGATGATGGGCCACGACCTGATCCGCCCCGACCCCGAACGCCACGGCGCCTTCCGCATGACGGACGCGGCGCGGCCGATCCTGCGGGGCGAGGCAGCGATCACGCTGCGCCGCGACACGCTGGCCCGCGCCGCCGCGCAACCGGTCGTCCGGGCGCTGGTCTCGGACGAGGACGCGCCGCTTCTGGCCGCGCTCAAGGGCTGCCGCCGCACCCTGGCCGAGTCGCAGCGTGTCCCCGCCTACGTGATCTTCCCCGACCGGACGCTGATCGAGATGGCCGAACGGCGGCCGCAAACGCTGGACCAGATGGCGCGCATCTCGGGCGTGGGCGCGAAGAAGCTGGAAAGCTACGGTCAGACCTTCCTTCAGGTCATCCTCGGCCAGGCGCCGGACGAGATGCACCCTGCGCGGCGCCGTCTTGCCGGGACCGGCGCCGCAGAGCTTTACGACCGCCTGATGGAGGCGCAGGCTGCGCTGGCGCGGGGTGCGGACGGAACGGACAAGCCGCTGTCCTGCCCCGCCTCGACCCTGCGCCGCATCGCCGAGACGCGGCCGCGGACGCTCGATGCGCTGGGCCGCATACCGGGCATGGATGCGCAGAAGACCGACCGCTTCGGCACGGCCTTCCTGCAGGCCCTGACCGAGGACGGCGCCCAGGGATCGGATCCCGGCGCCTCGGTGCAGGGCGCCGGTTAGATCACCAGTACCTGCGTGCCGACCTGCGCAAGCTCGAACAGCTCTTCGATGTGCTCGTTGTAAAGACCGATGCAGCCGTTCGACGACCGGCGGCCGATCTTGCGCGTGTCATGCGTGCCGTGGATGCGGTAGTACTGCCACGACAGGTGCAGCGCCCGCGTGCGGGGCTCGGGTCCTTCAGCGTGACCTGTGTACGGCCGCGGCGGGTAAGGTCTTCGCTGACCGGGATCGACGAGGGATAGAGCCGGTAGATCGACAGGTCGTCGCTCCAGAAATGGACGGCGCGCGAGTTGAGGTCGACGAGGATCGCGCCGTTGCGCGTGCTGTCGAAGTAGGGGCGCCAGTCGCGCGCGCGGAAGCTCGAGATGTTGTGCTTCACGCCGGCTGGCGGGGCGTCGAAGTCCTGCGCGAAGGCGGACGGCGCGGCGGCGGCGCCGATGGCGAAGGCCGCAGTGCCCAGAAAGCGGCGGCGGCCGGGATTGGCGGGAGCGTTGTTGCTCATCTCACGGGTCTCCTGTCTTCGAGTCGGAGCGAACCTAGTGTTGCAAGGGCTCTCCCGCAAATCAAACCGGCGTCAGATCGCCGACCGGACCGTTACACAGTGTTTGAAGTGCCACGGCGTTCCGGATATGGCTACGCGCCAGAAACGAGTCGGGCAGGATCGGGTTCCCTTGAAAAACGTCGTCATCGCCGCATCTCTCGTGGCGCTCGTCGCCGGGTGCGCACCTGTGGGCACCGACGGGACTGCGCCCGGCGGGCTCTATCGCATCTCGGCCAGTCAGGCACCGCAGATCCAGTCGCGGATGCTCGAATCCGTGAATGCCCTTCGCTCGGCCGCTGCGGTTCAGCCGCTTGTGCTGAACGGCCAGCTCAACGATGCCGCCGCGATCCATTCGCGTGACATGGCCCGGCAGCAGCGCCCCTGGCACTTCGGGTCGGACGGTTCGTCGCCGCTCGACCGGGCACGCCGGGCCGGCTACATCGGGCAGGTTCGCGGCCAGACGATCTCGGAGACCTACGAGACCGAGCTTGAGACCCTCGCCGCCTGGATGGGGCAGATCGACACGCGCGATGTCCTGCTGGACCCGACCGCGCGCGAGATGGGCTTTTCGTTCTACCAGGAGCCGAACGGCAAGATCTGGTGGACGCTGGTGACCGGCGGCTGACGCCGGCTCGCACCCCCAGCCCTCAAGGGAAGATGTCGATCGGCGTTCCGTCGCGGACCATGGCGTAGATGTCCTCCATCTCGCGGTTCTTGACCGAGATGCAGCCTGCCGTCCAGTCGGGGCCGCTGCGGTCGACGCCGCGGCGCGGCCCGCCATGGATGAAGATATCTCCGCCCGGCGTCAGCCCCATCGACGAAGCCACCTCGCGGTCGTTCGCATTCGGGTAGGATATGCCGAGCGAGAGGTGATAGTCGCTGTTGGGGTTGCGGCGGTCGATGGTGTAGCGACCCTCGGGTGTCCGCCCGTCGCCCTCGAACTGCTTGTGCCCATCGGGGGCGAAGCCGAGGTCGATGCGGAAGTCGCGCAGCACCGTGTCGTGGTGCATGAGGTACATCCGGCGGTCGGTCTTCATCACGACGACCCGCGTCACCTCGGGGCCGCTGTAGGTGCGGAACTTCGACGAACAGGCCGACAGCGCCAGCGCCGCCACGATGATCAGGAAAACCCGAAGGATGCCGGAACGCACGTCAGTCTGCCTCGGAGCCGTTTGTGCTTGTTTTCCGACTCTATACCTCAAGACGGGCCGGGCTGGAAAGTCCTTGCGCTAGGGCTGGCGGTCGGCGAGGCGCCGCTCGATCGCCTCGAGGCGGGCAAGCACCTCATCCCGGTAGGCTTCCGTGCTGGCCTTGTCCTCGGCGGCGTGGGCGTCCTGCATCGAGTTGACGATCAGGCCGACAAGCAGGTTCACCACCGCGAAGGTCGTGACCATGATGAACGGCACGAAGAAGGCCCAGGCGTAGGGATAGGTCTCCATCACCGGGCGGACGATGCCCATCGACCAGCTTTCCAGCGTCATGATCTGGAACAGCGAATAGGCGCTGTTGCCGAGGTCGCCGAACCAGTCGGGGAAGCTCTCGCCGAAGAGCTTCGTCGCCATGACCGACCCGATGTAGAACACCATGCCCATCAGCAGGAACACCGACCCCATGCCGGGCAGCGCGGTGATGAAGCCCTCGACCACCCGGCGCAGGCGCGGCAGCGCCGAGACGACGCGCAAGAGCCTGAGGATGCGCAGCGCACGAAGAACGCTGAAGGTCTGCGCCCCGGGCACGAGCGACACGCCGACGATGGCGAAGTCGAAGATGTTCCAGCCCGACCGGAAGAAGGCGCGCCCGTGGGCCACGAGCTTGGCGCCCAGTTCCGCCACGAAGATCGCCAGGCAGATCCGGTCCAGAAGCAGGATCAGCGCCCCGAAGCGGTCCATGACCGGGCGCGACGTCTCGAGCCCCAGGATAACGGCATTGAAAAGGATGACGGCAAGGATCGTGTTCCTCACCCAGTCCTGGTCGAGCCAGGCGGCCAGTCTAGCGCGGAAGTCCATGAATCCCCGTCCGATCTTGTCTCAGCGCGCCATATGGTCGCGGACGAAGGCGGCGGCAAGCTCGATGTGCGGGCTCCACCGGAACTGGTCGACGACCTGCACGAATTCAAGGCGGTATCCCGCCGAGACGAGCGTCCGCGCGTCGCGCGCGAAGGTGACGGGGTTGCACGAGACATGGGCGATGCGCGGCACGGCGCTGCGGGCCAGCTGGGCCACCTGCGCCTCGGCGCCGGCGCGGGGCGGGTCGATCACCACGGCGTCGAAGCGGGCAAGCTCGTCGGGCAGAAGCGGCCGGCGGAACAGGTCGCGCGCCTCGGCGGTCAGGCGCTTCAGCCCGCCCGCCTC
>JALORM010000386.1 GCA_025458985.1 Paracoccaceae bacterium
GGCATGCCCGAGAACGGCATCGCGTTGCCGGGCTTCACGTCGGTCTTGGCGCCCGCCACGACGCTGTCGCCGACGGCCAGGCGCTGCGGCGCGAGGATGTAGGCCTGCTCGCCATCCTGGTACTTGACCAGCGCGATGAAGGCGGTGCGGTTGGGATCGTACTCGATCCGCTCGACCGTCGCCGGAACATCGAACTTGCGACGCTTGAAATCCACGATGCGGTAGAGGCGCTTGGCCCCGCCGCCCTGGTGGCGCATCGTGATCCGTCCGGTATTGTTCCGGCCGCCGTTCTTCGTCAGGCCCTCGGTGAGGGCCTTGACCGGGCGACCTTTCCAAAGCTCCGAACGGTCGATCAGAACCAGCCCGCGCTGGCCAGGCGTCGTCGGCTTGTACGACTTGAGTGCCATGGTTTCTGTCTTCCGTCTGCCTTGGACCTAGGGTCCAGTTTGGTAACACGGCCCGCTGGGGCCTCGGGTGGATCGGTGGGGCGAAACGTCACCCTACCGCATGAGCGTCGGCGCATACAGGCGGCGGGGCGGGCTTTCAACCCGCCTTCGCCGTCAGAGCCCGGTCGCGACGTCGATCGTGTTGCCGTCCTCGAGCGTCACGTAGGCTTTCTTGAGGTCCGAGCGGACGCCGGGGCGGCCGCGGAACCGTTTGGTCTTGCCTTTGGTGACGACGGTGTTGACCGCCTTCACCTTGACGCCGAAAAGCGTCTCGACCGCTTCCTTGATCTGCGGCTTGGTCGCGTCCTTCGCCACCTGGAAGACGACCGCGTTGGCCTCAGAGGCCATCGTTGCCTTCTCGGTGATGATCGGCTTCACGATCACGTCGTAGTGTTCGGGTTTCGCGCTCATGGTCAGGCCCCTTTCCCGAGCCGGGCTTCCAGCGCCTCGACCCCGGCCTTGGTCAGGACCAGCGTGTCGCGGCGCAGGATGTCGTAGACGTTGGCGCCCATCGACGGCAGGACGTCCAGCCCCTCGATGTTCGCCGCCGCGCGGGCGAAGTTCTCGTTCAGCTCGGCGCCGTCGATGATCAGCGCGCGCTTCCAGCCGAGCGACTTCAGCGCCTTTGCCAGAACGCCGGTCTTGGCGTCCTTCAGCTCGGCCGCATCGAGGATGACAAGCGAGCCTTCCTTCGCCTTGGCGCTGAGAGCGTGGCGCAGGCCGAGGGCGCGGAACTTCTTCGGCAGGTCATGGGCGTGGCTGCGCGGAACCGGGCCCTTGTAGACCCCGCCCTTGCGGAAGATCGGGGCCTTGCGGCTGCCGTGGCGGGCGCCGCCGGTGCCCTTCTGGCGGTAGATCTTCTTGGTCGAATAGCTCACGTCCGACTTGCCCAGCGTCGCATGGGTGCCGGCCTGGGCCTTCGCCCGCTGCCAGCGCACCACGCGGTGCAGGACGTCGGCGCGCGGCTCGAGCCCGAAGATCTCGTCCGACAGCTCGACCGACCCGGCCTTCTTGGCCTCGAGGGTGATGACGTCAGCCTTCATTTTTCTCGTCCCCTTCCGGAGCCTCGCCGGCATCGCCCGCCTCGGCGGCAGCCGCCGCTTCGGCTTCGGCCGCTTCCAGCGCAGCCTGCTCGGCCTCGGCCGCCGCCTTGCGGGCGGCTTCCTCTTCGGCTGCAGCCGCGGCGGCGGCAGCCTCGGCCGCACGCTTGGCCTCTTCGGCAGCCGACTTCAGGGCCGCCGGACGGATCACGTTGTCGGGCACGGGCTTCTTGACCGCGTCCTTGACGATGACCCAGCCGCCCTTGACGCCCGGCACCGCGCCCCGGACCATGATGATCCCGCGGCCGGCATCGGTGCTGACGACCTGGAGATTCTGCGTGGTCACGCGGACGGCGCCGAGGTGGCCGGCCATCTTCTTGCCCTTGAACACCTTGCCAGGGTCCTGGCACTGGCCGGTCGAGCCGTGCGAGCGGTGGCTGATCGACACGCCGTGGCTGGCGCGCAGGCCGCCGAAGTTATGCCGCTTCATCGCGCCGGCAAAGCCCTTGCCGGTCGAGGTGCCCGCGACGTCGACGAACTGACCCGCGAAGTAGTGGTCCGCGGTGATCTCTTCCCCAACGTCAATCAGGTTCTCGGGGCTCACCCGGAACTCGGCCAGCTTGCGCTTGGGCGCCACGTTCGCCTTGGCGAAATGGCCGCGCATCGGGGCCGAGGTGCGCTTGGCCTTGGCCGCGCCCGCGCCGAGCTGGACGGCGGTATAGCCGTCCTTTTCGGCGGTACGCTGCGCCACCACCTGCAGCCCGTCGAGCTGCAGCACGGTGACCGGCACCTGCCGCCCGTCTTCCATGAACAGCCGGGTCATGCCCAGCTTCTTCGCGATCACTCCAGAGCGCATGGTCATGCCCTCCTCAGTTCAGCTTGATCTCGACGTCGACACCCGCGGCGAGGTCGAGCTTCATCAGCGCGTCCACCGTCTGGGGGGTCGGATCGACGATGTCGAGAAGACGCTTGTGCGTCCGGATCTCCCACTGGTCGCGCGACTTCTTGTCGATGTGCGGACCGCGGAGAACGGTGAACTTCTCGATCTTGTTGGGCAGCGGGATCGGCCCGCGCACCTGGGCGCCCGTCCGCTTGGCGGTGTTCACGATCTCCTGCGTGCTGGCATCCAGCACGCGGTAGTCGAACGCCTTCAGGCGGATGCGGATGTTCTGGCTTTGCATGACGTCAGCCTTTTCAAGGTTGAGAGGTGGGGCGGGGCGCGCGGCCCGCGCCCCACATCGAACCCGGGTTTGTTACTTCAGGATCTTCGACACGACGCCGGCGCCGACGGTGCGGCCGCCTTCGCGGATGGCGAAGCGGAGTTTCTCTTCCATCGCGATGGGCGCGATCAGTTCGACGGTGAACTTCAGGTTGTCGCCCGGCATCACCATCTCGGTGCCCTCGGGCAGCTTCACCGTCCCGGTC
>JALORM010000387.1 GCA_025458985.1 Paracoccaceae bacterium
CCACTTGGCGCGGTGCTGCGGAAAGAACGGCACGATCCCGATCCAGGGCGTCCGCAGCGCATCGGCGACGATGGCGCCGTGCATCGCCTCGGTGATGACGAGCCGCGCGCCGCGGATGCGGGCCAGAAGGTCGGCCACGTCGCCGCAGGGATCGAGGTAGTCGATCCCCGCCAGCGCGCAGGCGCGTGCCCAGTTGCCGCGCCGGGCGCTTTCGAAATGCGGCATGAAGGCCACGCCGCCGGGCCGGGGCGGCGGCAGCGGCGTCTCGCGCAGCAGCACCGCGGAATCAGCAATC
Source organism: Paracoccaceae bacterium (assembly GCA_025458985.1). GTDB lineage: Bacteria > Pseudomonadota > Alphaproteobacteria > Rhodobacterales > Rhodobacteraceae > JALORM01. The sequence continues at coordinate 296 of JALORM010000387.1, forward strand.
GCAAGCCGGGGGTCGAGGCCGAGTGTCCGCGCCGTGAGCGGCCCACGCACCCAGAGCACGTTCCACGACCCGTCGGCCATGTCGGGCGGGTCGGAATAGCCGCCGTAACCCGACCCCGCGACGTGCTTCACGGGCGCCTTCGGCAGGTGGCCCCAGAGGATCGAGCCGATGCCGAGGAAAAGCTCGCTTTCGTCGCCGTCGAGGAAGCCCTCCGGCAGCAGGTGGTCCCACATCGTGGCGTTCAGCGCATCGCCGAAGTTCGGCGGGTCATGCTCGAAGTAGCGCAGCTTCATGCCGCCGCCCTCCGCGCCCGGACCATCCGGGCGATCTCGCCCAGCCGCCGGTGGCCGGCCAGCGCCAGCAGGCCCGCATACAGCGCCGCACCGCCCGCGACCTGCCAGCGCCATCGCCGCCGAGGCGGCCGCCGGGGCGGCGAGGCTTGCGGCGTAGCGGGTGGCCGGCATCTCCAGCATGCGCCCGGCCATCCGCACCGACAGCGGCCAGAGCAGCAGCGTGCGGATCGCGATCGCCGCCATGATCGCGTCGAGCCCGAAGGGGAACAGCGTCAGGACCAGAGGCACCGTGGAAAGCTGCATCGCCGCCTGGTAGCGGAACCACCAGTCCGGCCGCCCGAGGTTGCGGATCAGCGCCGCCTGAAGCACGCCGAGCCCCGCAAGGATGCCGACGACCGACAGGCACTGGACGGCGAAGACCGCGCCGGTCCACTGGCCGCCGAAGACGTAGGGCACTGCCGTCGGCGCGACCGCGATCAGCCCTGCGAAGACGGGGAAGGCCAGGCTCGCCGCCGCGAAGCTGGCGGCCAGGTAGGCCTCGCGGCGCTTCTCGGGTTCGCCCTGAAGGCTGGCCATCAGCGCGTTCGTCACCGGCGTGAAGGCGCCTGCCGTCAGGTCGCGCAGCATCACGAAGAGCCGGCGCGCGAAGTAGAAAAGGCCGAGCGCTGCCGGCCCCAGGACCGCGCCGAGCAGCAGCTGGTCGATCCGCGCCTCGGTCAGCGCGCGGCCGCCCATCGCATAGAGGCCGAAGCGCCCAAGCTCGCGCAGTGCGGCGGCGGTTATGCCGAACCCCGGCCGCCAGCCCGCCGTCGCGGCCGCAACGGCCCAGGCGGCGGCCGCGGTCGCGACCTGCGAGATCACCAGAGCCCAGAGCGCGAAGCCGTTGAGCACCAGCACCAGGCAGACCGCCGCGCCGAGCCCGTTCGCGACCGCGGTCCTGAGCGTCACCAGCCGGAACCGCATCCGGCGGGCGATGAGCGCGGCCGGCACGGTGAGACCGGCGTCGAACAGGAGCCGCAGCCCCAGGACGGGCAGGATCTGCGCGAGCACCGGTACCTCGGCCCAGGCCGCCATGGCGGGCGATACGGCCAGAATGCCCGCGTAGCCAACCGCCCCCACGCCGAGCGCCAGCCAGAACACCGTGTCGAGGTGATCGGGCCGCAGGTCCGCCCGCTGGATCAGCGCCTCGCCGAAGGCGGTGGGCACCGCCGTCCCGATGAGCGCCACGATGGCGGCGGCGAAGGCGACGGCGCCGAAGTCTTCCGGCGCCAGCAGCCGCGACGTCACGAGGAAGACCGCCGCCGCAAGGACCGTGGTCAGCGCGACGTTGAGCAGGCTCCACGCCAGCCCCGACAGGGCGGCGCGCGCCCGTCCCGTAGCAAGGTGCGCCAGGTCACCCGGCTTGTCTGCGGCGGAAAGGTCGGTCATCGCGGATGTCACTGCGTCGGTTGGGCACTGCGTCGGTAGGGTCGTGGCTGACGGGATACCCCGATGGGCGAGTGCGCGCAGTTCAATTCGCCCCGATTCGCGCCCGACGGCGGGGCCTTGCCGAAACCGGCCCCGACTTGGGCAGTCTGCCGCCCGCTGCGCTCAAACTCCGGGCAGGGCGGAAAGTTCCCCGGGCGGTGCGGCGACGGGAAAGCCCGCCGATGCCAGCGCGGCCAGGAAGGCCTCGCGCGGGATCTGTGAGGCGACCGAGACCGAGCGGTTCCCGACATCCGCGGCAACCTCGGCGGCAGGATCGACCGACCGGATCGCCCGCGTGACGGCACGGGCGCAGCCGCCGCATTCCATGGCCTCGATCCGGAACTCCATGAGTCGCCTCCCCGCCGTCCGCGCCGAGGATGCGTCCCGCCCGGACCCGAGGCAAGGGCCGGCAAGATTTGCGCGGGGCAGGCCTTGACCTTCCCATGATTGGAAGCCCTATCTGGAAAAGGTCCGCTGAATGACAGGAGGACCGACCATGCCCGACACGCTGCACGCCGACACCCGGACCGTCACGCTTCCGGTCGAGGGGATGACCTGCGCCTCCTGCGTCGGCCGGGTGGAAAAGGCGCTGGCCGCGGTGCCGGGGGTGGCCGGCGCCGCGGTCAACCTTGCGGCCGAGCGGGCGGAGGTGCGGCTGGACCGTCCGGTCACCCGGGCCGATCTGATCGCCGCGGTCGAGAAGGCGGGATACGACGTGCTGCCCGCGCAGGTGGAGCTGGCCGTCGAGGGGATGACCTGCGCCTCCTGCGTCGGTAGGGTCGAAAAGGCGCTGAAGGCCGTGCCCGGCGTCACCGGCGCGGCAGTGAACCTCGCGACCGAGCGCGCCTCGGTCTCGGGCACCGCCGACGTGGCCGAGCTGGTCGCGGCGGTAGAGGCCGCAGGTTACGCAGCGCGGCTGGCTGCAGCGCCCGGCGCGGCCGAAGGGGTGGAGGCCCGGCGCGAGGCCGAGGCGGGGGCGCTGAGGGGCGACGTGATCCTGGCTGCGGCGCTGAGCCTGCCGGTCTTCGTGCTGGAGATGGGCAGCCACCTTGTCCCGGCGTTCCACCACCTGGTGATGCAGACCATCGGGCAGCAGGCAAGCTGGCTGATCCAGTTCGCGCTGACGCTGACCGTTCTGGCCGGGCCGGGGCGGCGGTTCTTCCTCAAGGGCCTGCCCGCGCTGGCGAAGGCGGCCCCCGACATGAACAGCCTTGTCGCGGTCGGCACGGCGGCGGCCTTCGGCTATTCGCTGGTGGCGACCTTCGCGCCCGCCCTGCTGCCCGAGGGCAGCCGCGCGGTCTACTACGAGGCCGCGGCAGTGATCGTGACGCTGGTGCTGCTGGGCCGGCTGATGGAGGCCCGCGCCAAGGGCCGCACCTCGCAGGCGAT
>JALORM010000027.1 GCA_025458985.1 Paracoccaceae bacterium
CCGCCAGGGGGTATCAGTGCTGCGAGAGCCTCTGGATCTCTTCCTTGAGCTTCAGCTTCTGCTTCTTCAGGTCCGCGATGCGCAGCCCGTCGGTACCCGGGTGGCGCTGGGCCTCCTCGACCTCGACCGAAAGGGCTTCGTGCTTTCTGCGGAGTTCCTGCAGATGCGAAGTCAGGGACATGTTGATCCTCCTCGTTTCGGTTGCGATGGGCCCAGTGGACCACAAAGGCCGAGTCGTGTCACGCGCGCAGGCATCGCACGCCGGCCTGTCCACCGTGGGCCTCGGACGTTACCGAATGCCTAACGCAGGCCCAGCGGCAGGGCAGCGCCGTCCCGCAGGATGGCGCGGACCTCGGGGCGATAGCTGTCGGCGTCGGCCTCGTGCCGGTCGCCGGCATGCAGGACAAGCGGAGAGAGCAGCCGGAAGGCCGCGCGGCCGCCCTTGCGCGCCGCGAGGATCACGAGCTTCGCCTCGCGGCCGTCCCGGGGCGCCACCGGCAGCACGAGCAGGCTGCCCAGCCGCCCGGCGCAGGCGGCGACGAGGTCGGGCAGCCGCGCGGCGCGCTGGATCGCTGTCAGCGTGCCGCCGGGCCTGAGCCGCCGTGCGGCGGTTGCGACCCAAGACCCCAGCGGCGCGGCCTCGCCCAGCGCGGCCTCGCGCCCGGGGTCGGCGGCGGCGGTGCCGCCCGCGCGGTCGAAGTAGGGCGGGTTCATCAGCACGTGGTCGAAGGCCCGGCCCGCCAGTGCCGCAGGCGGGGCGGCGACATCGCCCTCGATCACCTCGATCGAAAGCCCGTTCGCCGCGGCGTTCTGCCGCGCCAGGGCGGCATAGGCGGGCTGAAGCTCCAGCCCCGTCAGGGCAAGCCCGGGCACCCGCGCGCCCAGACAGAGGCTCGCCGCCCCGGTGCCGAGCCCGACCTCCAGGACCGCCTCGCCGGGCCGTGCCGGCACCGCGGCCGCAAGCAGCACGGCGTCGATCCCCGCGCGATAGCCTGTGGCGGGCTGGGTCAGGACCAGACGGGCGCCCAGAAAGCCGTCGCGCGTCGTGTGGGGCTGCACCTAGCCCTCCTCGGGGATCTCGATCCCGTTGTCGCGCATCACAACCCGCGCCGCGATCAGATCCTGGTCGCGGACCATCAGCCGCCGCGGCAATATGCCGATGGATCCCTCCAGCACGCTCATGTGGACGTCCATGGCAAAGGCCGGTATATCCTCGCCCTCGAGAAGGGCGGTGGCGAAGGCGATGACCGTGGGGTCATTGGTGCGCAGAAGCTCTTTCATCCCGACGGACTTAACGGCAAGGCCCCGCCCTTGTCGAGCGACGCGACGAGGGGCCCGATGAGCCTGGACCAGCCAGACGCAAAGCCGCACGAACGCCTTGCCGAGCTTCTTGCCGGCGACATGGCGCGCGTGGCCGAAACGATCCGCGCGCGGATGGCGTCCGAACATGCGCCGCGCATCCCCGAGGTCACCGCGCATCTGGTCGAGGCGGGCGGCAAACGCATCCGCCCGCTGCTGACACTCGCCACGGCACGGATGTGCGGCTACGCGGGCGACCATCACATCCGCCTGGCCGCGACGGTCGAGTTCATCCATACCGCGACGCTCCTGCACGACGACGTGGTCGACGAAAGCCAGCGGCGCCGCGGCAGGCCGACGGCCAACTTGTTGTGGGACAACAAGTCCTCGGTCCTGGTCGGCGACTACCTTTTCGCGCGGTCGTTCCAGCTGATGGTCGAAACGGGCTCGCTGCGCGTTCTCGACATCCTGTCGAACGCCGCCGCGACCATCGCCGAGGGCGAGGTGCTGCAGCTGACCGCGGCGCAGAACCTGGCCACCGACGAGGCGACCTACCTCAAGGTCGTGCGCGGCAAGACCGCGGCGCTGTTCTCGGCCGCGACAGAGGTCGGCGGGGTGGTCGCGGGCGCGCCCGAGGCGGCGGTGCGGGCGCTTCACGCCTATGGCGACGCGCTCGGCATCGCGTTCCAGATGGTCGACGACCTGCTCGACTACGGCGGCGCGGCCGGCACCATCGGCAAGAACACCGGCGACGACTTCCGCGAGCGCAAGCTGACGCTGCCGGTGATCCGCGCCGTCGCGCAGGCCGATGCGGGTGAACGCGCGTTCTGGGAACGCACCATCGAGAAGGGCCGCCAAGACGAGGGCGACCTGGCCCGCGCGATGGAGATCCTTGCCCGCCACGGCACGCTGGAAAGCACCCGCGCCACAGCGCTCGACTGGGCCGGGACGGCGCGCTGTGCGCTCGACCCGCTGCCCGATCACCCGATCCGCGCGCTGCTGGCCGACCTTGCCGACTACGTCGTCGAGCGGATCAGCTAGCGACCCACCACCCCGGCCGCTCGGCCGCAAGCCGCCCGCGCGCGGCGTCGCGCGTCTCGGGCGTGCCGTAGAGCCCGAAGCAGGTCGCCCCCGATCCCGACATCCGCGCGAGCAGGCACCCCGGCGTCACGCGCAGCGTCTCCAGAACCTCGGCGATCTCAGGCACGAGCGCGATGGCCGGCGCCTCGAGGTCGTTGCGGCAGGCAGCGGCGAAGCGCGCGACCGACGCCGCATCGGGGAAATCCGGTGGTTCGGGCAGGGGCGGGTTCTCGCGCGTCTCGAGCCGGGCGAAGACCTCGGGCGTGGACACGGCGACCCGCGGGTTCACCAGCAGCAGGTGCAGCGGTACCGGGCCGGGCAGGGGGTCGAGCCGCTCGCCCACGCCGCGCATCCGCAGCGGCCGACCGGCAAGGCAGGCAGGCACATCGGCGCCCAGCGAGACCAGCGCCTCTGCATCGGGCACGGGCAGCCGCCAGAGCCGGGCCAGCGCCCGGATCGCCGCCGCCGCGTCGGCCGAACCGCCGCCGATCCCCGAGGCGACCGGCAGCTGCTTGTCAAGCACGATGCGGGCGCCACGGCCTTTCCCGATAAGCCGCGCCGCGCGCAGCACGAGGTTGTCGTCCTCCGCCGGCAGGTCGGCGGCAAAGGGACCGGTGATGGCCAGCGACAGCTCCGGCGCTGCCTCTGCCGTCACGAGGTCGCCGACCGGGGCGAAGACGACAAGCGAGTCGAGAAGATGGTAGCCGTCGGCCCGCCGGCCGGTGACGTGCAGCGCCAGGTTGATCTTGGCGGGCGCGGCTTCGGCTTCAGCCGCCGTCATTCGCCACGGCGACAGGCTTTTCGCCTTCCTCGGCCAGCACGACGTCCAGCCCGACCTCCAGCTTGCGCCGGATGCGGGTCGCATCCTCGTCCTCGGGGCCGAAGGACAGGGCGCGGCGCCACTGGAATTCGGCCTCGTTGCGGCGGCCGACCGCCCAGTAGACATCGCCCAGGTGGTCGTTGACGATGGGATCGACCGGCATCAGCGCGGCCGCCCGTTCCATCGGTGCGACCGCCTCCTCGTAGCGGCCGAGGCGGTAGAGCGCCCAGGCCAGGCTGTCGACGATATAGCCGTCGTCAGGGCGCTGTTCGACCGCCCGCTCGATCATGCCGAGCGCCTCGTCGAGGTTCTGGTCCATCTCGAGGTACGAATAGCCGAGGTAGTTCAGCACCTGCGGCTGGTCGGGCGACAGCTCCAGCGCCTTGCGGAAGTCGCGCTCGGCCTGTTCCCAGCGCTTGCCGCGCTCGTGCGAGATGCCGCGCACGTAGTAGAGAACCCAGTGCGACGGGTTCTCGCCCGGCAGCGCGGCGATCGCCGCGTCGTAGGCGGCCACGGCCTCGTCGAAGCGTTCCTCGGCACGCAGGATGTCGCCCAGCGCGCGCTGCACGTCGGGCAGGTCGGGATGGGTGCGCGCGAGCTGGGTCAGCACCTCGATCGCCGCCTCGGTCTTGCCCGAGGACCGGAGCGCCTCGGCGCGGCCAAGCTCGGCGAGGTGGAAGGCCGGGTCGTCGCGGCCGATGCTGTTGTAGGCGGCGGTGGCCAGGTCGAACTGCTCCTGCCGTTCCAGGATCGAGGCGCTGAGCAGCACCGCGTCGGTATGGCTGGGCGAAAGCGCTTCGGCCAGGCGTGCGTAGACCAGGGTATAGCTGTCGTCCGCCTCGCCGGCGAGCGCGCCGGCGACGGTGAAGAACACCTCGGCCAGGCCGTCCCGGGGGCTTGCGATCAGATCGAAGGGCATCGACTGGCGCGACTCGACGCGGGCGCGCAGCGCCTGCACGGTCGGGTCGGGGTCGGCGCCGAAGGCACGGTCGATCTGCGCCAGCGCGTCGTCGTAGCGTTCGAGCTGGGTCAGCACCTCGACATGGGCCACGACCCCCCGGCGGGTCGGGGCGAATTCGGCGCCGCCCTCGCCCGAGAACAGCGCCTCGGCGCCCTCGAAGTCGCCAACCAGCGCCAGCGCCAGGGCCTTGTGGTAGGCGCCGAACGGGGCCAGCGCCGGATCGGAGATCAGCGCGTCGAAGAGTGTCAGCGCCTCGCCGGCATTGCCCAGCGCAAGCTGGACCCAGGCGCGGATCAGCCCGTCGACCAGCGGCCCGACGCTGCGGTCGCCGGCATAGCCTTCGGCAACTGCCGCGTACTCGACCGCGGCCAGGTCCGAGGCAAGCAGCACCAGTTCGGCCATCTGGTTGCCGGGAGCGACCTCCCTGAGGCGCCGCGCCACCGGCACGGCCAGATCGAGCCGGCCGAGCGCGACCTGCGAGATCGCGGCGGATTCCATGAGAACGGCGTTCGACGGGTCCAGGACCAGCGCCATCGTGTAGTACTGCGCCGCCGCCTCGTAGTCGGAACTGCCCGAGGCGCTGCGGGCCGCGAGATAGGCGCCGGCGAGCCCGTCCTCGGCCCGGGCATGCGGCGCTGCCAGCACGGCAAGGGCCAGGGCGGCGGCAATCCCGAAGCGGCGGGCGGGGCGGGGCATGGGCGACTCCAGCTGCGGCGGTCGTGCGGGACCGGCACGACAAGGTAGCGGTCCGACCGCCGCGAGGCAATGCGCCCGAACGCGCGCCCCGCCGCAAGGAAGATCACATGTTGGGGTAGTTCGGGCCGTCGCCGCCCTGCGGGACGGTCCAGACGATGTTCTGGCTGGGGTCCTTGATATCGCAGGTCTTGCAGTGAACGCAGTTCTGGAAGTTGATGACGAACCGGGCATCTTCGCCTTCGCCCACCACCTCGTAGACGCCGGCCGGGCAGTAGCGCTGCGCGGGTTCGGCGAACTTCGGCAGGTTCACGCCGATCGGCACCGAGGCGTCCTTCAGCTTGAGGTGCGCGGGCTGGCTTTCCTCGTGGTTGGTGAAGCTGAAGGCCACGTTCGTCAGCCGGTCGAAGCTGAGCTTGCCGTCGGGCCTGGGATAGTCGATGGGCGTGAAGTTCCTTGCCTGACCCGTCGCCGCCGCATCGGTCTTGCCATGCGCCATCGTGCCGAGCGGGTTCCACCCCGTCAGGTTCCCAACCCACATGTCGAAGCCGCCGCCGACGAGCGAGGCCACCAGCCCGCGCCGCGACCAGAGCGGCTTGACGTTGCGCACCCGGCGCAGGTCACGCGCGACCGGCCCCGACCTGAGCGCGGCGTCGTACTCGGCCAGCGTGTCGCCGGCGCGGCCCGCCCCGATCGCCGCGTGGGCGGCCTCGGCCGCCTGGATGCCCGAGTGCATGGCGTTGTGGTTGCCCTTGATCCTCGGCACGTTGACCAGCCCCGCCGCGCAGCCCAGCAGCACGCCCCCGGGGAAGGCGGCCGTCGGGATCGACTGCCAGCCGCCCTCGCTGATCGCGCGCGCGCCATAGGCCACGCGCTTTCCGCCCTTCAGAAGCTCGGCCACCATCGGGTGGTGCTTGAAGCGCTGGAACTCGGCGTAGGGGTAGAGATAGGGGTTCTCGTAGTTCAGGTGGACGACGAAGCCCAGGAAGACCTGGTTGTTCTCGGCGTGGTAGATGAACGATCCCCCGCCCGCGTTCGACCCGAGCGGCCAGCCCATGGTGTGGGTGACGGTGCCCTCGCGGTGCTTGGCGGGGTCGATCTCCCAGATCTCCTTCATGCCAAGCCCGTACTTCTGCGGCTCGTGCCCCTTCCCGAGGTCGAAGCGCTCGATCGCGATCTTCGACAAGGACCCGCGCACGCCCTCGGCCAGCATCACGTAGCGCCCGTGCAGCTCCATCCCCGGCTCGTACTGGGGGCCGGGGGTGCCGTCGGCGGCCAGGCCCATCTCGCCGGCCACGACGCCCTTCACGCTGCCGTCCTCGCGGAAGACCAGCTCGCTGCACGCCATGCCGGGGAAGATCTCGACGCCAAGCCCCTCGGCCACGCCCGCCAGCCAGCGGCAGACATTGCCCATGCTGACGATGTAGTTGCCGTGGTTGGACATCAGCGGCGGCATCGGCCAGTTCGGGATGCGGAGCTGCCCCGCCTCGCCCAGGATGTAGAAGTTGTCCTCGCGGACGGCGACCTTCACGGGGCTGTCCATCCCGCGCCAGCCGGGCAGCAGCGCGTCGAGGCCCGAGGGGTCGAGCACCGCGCCCGACAGGATGTGGGCGCCGACCTCGGACCCCTTCTCCAGCAGCACGACGCTCAGGTCGGGGTCGAGCTGCTTGAGGCGGATCGCGGCCGACAGGCCCGCGGGCCCGGCGCCCACGATCACCACGTCGTATTCCATCGCCTCGCGTTCGATCTGGGCCATCGGTCACTTTCCTTCCCGGGCGCAGGGGCGCACAGACCCCGCGCGACGTCTTGATCAGGTCGGGCGATGGTTAGCCCGGTCGCGCCGCCATCGCAATTGTGACGCGACAGCACAGGGTCCGGTTCCGGCCCCCGGCGGCCCGCAACGGGCGGATTCCGCACCGGGCCGCCCCCGACCCCTTGAAAATCCCCCGATCCTCGGGTCAGGTGAGTCCGACCCCGGGCGCCGTGACGGCAAATGCCCGGGGACGTTCTTTTTTGGTGACGGTGAACGCGATGGAAAAGATTCCGATGACCCGCGCGGGCCATGCCGCGCTGGATTCCGAGCTGAAGACGCTGAAGAGCGTCGAGCGCCCGGCCGTGATCCGCGCCATCGCCGAGGCGCGCGAGCACGGCGACCTGTCGGAGAACGCCGAATACCACGCCGCGCGAGAGCGTCAGAGCTTTGTCGAGGGCCGCATCAAGGAGCTCGAGGGCATCCTGTCCCGCGCCGAGGTCATCGATCCGGCGAAGCTTTCGGGGTCGGTCAAGTTCGGCGCGACCGTGACGCTGGTCGACGAGGACACCGACGAGGAAAAGACCTACCAGATCGTGGGCGAGGCCGAGGCCGACATCGAGAAGGGCCTTCTGAACATCCGCTCGCCCCTTGCCCGTGCCCTGATCGGCAAGGACGAGGGCGACAGCGTCGAGGTCCGCACGCCGGGCGGCGAGAAAAGCTACGAGATCCTCGGGATCCGCTACCTCTGAGGAAGGCCATGTCCGACGCGAAGGGCAAGGGCGGGATCGATCTTGGCGTCTATGGCCGCCAGGACGGCGCCGAGGGGCCGGGCCGTGCCGTCGTCGTGGCGGCTGCGGTTACCGCCGCGTGGCTGCTTTTGTCCGGCGGGTTCTTCCTGTCAGTCGGGATGCCTGCCGGCCTCGGCCCCTTAGGCTGGGTCCTGGTGCTTGTGGCGGTGGTCTTTCCGGTCGCGCTCGTCTGGGTCGCGGCGCTGGCGCTGCGGGCGGCGCAGGCCGCGCGCGCGGACTCAGCACGGCTTCAGGCGGCGGTCGATTCGCTCCGCCATGCCTACGTGACGCAGGGCCAGTCCGCCGGAATGGCCGCGCGCCCGGCCGAAAACCGCTTCGAGGCGGTTGCCGCCGCGCAGGGCAGGGCCGGGGTTCCGGTGACCAGCTTCGTTCCCGCCCGCCAGCCGGGCGACGCGCGGCGGCCCACGGTGTCGACCCGTCCGCCGGACGTGATCGCGCCCGCGCCGTCGGAGGCGCAGGCCAGCTTCGCGCTCGGCACGCCCGCCGAGACACCGCGCGAGCCACTGACCGCCGACGAGTTCATCCGCGCACTGAACTTTCCCGACGACGAGGACGACAGGGAGGGCTTCCGCGCGCTGCGCCGGGCGCTCGACGACCGTGACGCCGCACGGCTGGTCCGCGCAAGCCAGGACGTGCTGACGCTGCTCAGCCAGGACGGCATCTACATGGACGACCTCAAGCCTGACCGCGCCCGGCCGGAGGTCTGGCGCCGCTTTGCCGAAGGCGAGCGGGGGCGTCCAATCGCGGCGCTGGGCGGCATCCGCGACCGGTCCTCGCTGGCGCTTGCCGCGGCGCGGATGCGGCGGGACGAGATCTTCCGGGACGCCGCGCATCACTTCCTGCGCCACTTCGACCGGACCTTCGCCGCCTTCGCGGCCGGCGCATCCGACCAGGAGATCGCCGACCTCGCCGAAACCCGTACGGCGCGCGCCTTCATGCTGATCGGCCGCGTCGCGGGGACGTTCGACTGATGACGGTCCGGGCAGGCCGATGACCGCGCCTTCGCCCCGTGCCACCTTCTGGCGGGGCTTTCTGAACGCGCTGCCGTTCCTGCTGGTGGTCGGGCCCTTCGGCCTGGTCTTCGGCGTCGTGGCCGCCGAGGCGGGGCTCGACCTGCTGGCGGCCGGCGCGATGAGTGTCCTTGTGATCGCCGGCGCCGCCCAGTTCACCGCGCTGCAGCTGCTGGTCGATCAGGCGCCGGTGGCCATCGCGGTCCTGACGGCGCTGGCCGTGAACCTCCGCACGGCGATGTATTCGGCCGCGCTGGTCCCACATCTGGGGGCGGCGCCGCTGCGGGTCCGGGCATTCGCGGCCTACCTGCTGGTCGACCAGACCTTCGCCGCCTCGCTGGCCGAATTCGAGCGGCGGCCGGGCATGACACTTTCCGAGAAGCTTGCCTTCTACTTCGGCTCGGCGACGCCGGTCGTGCCGGTCTGGATCGGGGCGAGCCTTGCAGGCGCGGTGCTCGGCCGCGGCCTTCCCCCGGAATACGCGCTCGACTTCGCGGTCCCGATTGCCTTCCTTGCCATCCTGTCGCCGATGGTGCGCTCGATTGCCCATCTGGTGGCGGCGGCGGTGTCGGTCGGCGTGGCGCTTGCCTTCGCCTGGGTGCCTTATGGCGGGGCGCTCCTGATCGCGGGCCTTGTGGCCATGGTGGCCGGAGCCGAGGTCGAGCGGCGGATGGAGGCACGGCGGCCATGACGATCGACCCCGCCTCGGCCTGGATCACCATCGCCGCGCTGGCCGTCGGGACCTTCCTGATCCGGTTCTCGTTCCTTGGCCTTGTCGGCAACCGCCCGCTTCCGCCCTGGGTGCTGCGCCACCTGCGCTACACGCCCGTCGCCGTGATCCCGGCACTGGTGACGCCGCTCGTTCTGTGGCCGGCCGCGACCGGGGGCGCGCCCGATCCCGCCCGCCTTCTGGCGGCCGGGGCGACCGTGCTTGCAGGGGTGCTGACCCGCAGCGTCCTTGCGGCGATCCTTGCCGGCGGCGCGGCGCTCTACCTCGGGCTCTGGGCGTTCTAGATGCGCCCCGCCCGGCCGTCGGCCACCTGCTGGCGCAAGAGCGGCTGGTTGTTGTCGTCGTCGTCGTCGTAGACGATCGAGACCGCCACCCCGGGCAGCGTGTCGACATAGTCCATCAGGCGCTTGGGCGACCAGGTGCGCGGTGCCCCCGCAAACTCGGGGAACCGCGCGAGGATGCCGCTGGTGACGATGGCGCACTGCGCCTTGCCGACCGGGCCGTTGGCCTGGAAGGCCGCGATCAGGCCATCGGCGGTGGCGCGGCTGACCGGCACCTCCTGCACCACCACGCGCCAGCTGACGCGGGCGTGGTAGTCCACGTAGATCTCTTCCATCCGCGGCGTGATGCCGTAGTGGACGTCATGACGCTCGGGCGAGGCAGGGTTCCACCAGGTGCCCGCGGGGTCCCAGATGACCCGCTGCGCGCCGTTGACCATGACCGCGGTATGGCCGCTTTCGCCCGAGCGGTTGTTGATGACGGTATAGAGCGTGACGAGTGCCTGCCCATCATGGACATAGGCCGCCCGTGTCACCTCGGCATCCGGCGCCCAGACGTTGTCGGCGCCGGTGGCGCAGCCGCCCAGAAGGGCCGCGACGGCAAGCCAGCGCAGGACCCGCATCGTGCCCCGGATCAGGAATTGAAGATGGCGAGGAAGATCAGCACACCGATGGAGAAGATCGTCACCCGGACGCTCCAGCGGACGAAGCCCTCGAAGGTCTTCTCGTGCTCGCGGATGTCCATCTCGCCGGGTTTGTAGTCAGCCATCGGTCGTCCCCTTTGTCGTCTTCTTCGGGCACCCGGATAGACGATTTGCCGGCGCCTGTCACGGGGGCAGCGCCGCGGCGAAGCGCCCGGGTTGCGGCCGCCTCAGCCCCGCTCCAGATCGGCGGCAAGTCGGAAACCGATCCGCTTCGGTTCATCCTGCTGGGGTTCGCGCGGAACCGCGCGCAGCATCACGTTCAGCTGGCTGACATGCTGCACCAGGTGGGTGCGCATCCCGTCCTCGTCGATGCCGTAGAAGCTGATGAGATCGGGCGCGAAGAAGCCAAGCCCCTCGATCCTCAGCACGCCCGCCTCGCCGCCGGTGAAGCCCATGGCGATCTCGTGGCGGTCGTCGAGCTGTTCCTCGAACGACCGGATGTAGAGGATCAGCCGCTCGTAGGCCCATTCGGCGGGGCTTTTCTCGGCGACAGGCTTCTTGGCCATGGCCTCGGGAAGGGGCTTCTGCTCGGCCGAGCGGGGCGCAAAGGGATCGGCGTGGACCACCCGCGCCTCGGGCATGGCGCTGTCTTCGACCGCTTCCGCCGTCGTCCTGATCTTTGAATTCATGCGTCAGCGCCTCCGGTAGAGCCAGGCGCCATCCTCGCGCATCTCGCGGGTGGCGTCACCCCCGAGGTACAGGTGATTGACATGCGCCACCGCCTCGGCCAGCGCCGCAAGCGCGTGGGCAGCCCGGTGTAGGGCAGCTTGTGGCCGGGCAGGACGAGGTGGTCTTCCCGCGCCACCGCGGCGAAGCGGGTGCACGCGGCCATCCATTCGGCCACCGGGTCGGCCATCGGTTCGGTCGGGTAGACCCCGAGGTTGGGCGAGATCCCCGGCAGAAGCTGGTCGCCGCCGATCACCAGCGCGTCCTCGCGGCTCCAGAGCGTCACATGGTCCGGCGCATGGCCCTGGCCGAAGCGGATGTCCCAGGTCCGTCCGCCCGCGACAAGCGTGCCCCCCTCGCGCAGCCGCGTGAAGCCGGTCGGCATGGGCGCGACGATGTCGGCGAAGTTGAAGGGGCGGGCCTCGGCGCGTTCGGTCAGGATCGCCGGGTCCATCCCGGCACTGCGCCAGAAGGCCAGCGCCTCGGGGGTGGGGCGCTCTTCGATGTCGAGCGTCAGCATCCGGGCGAACAGCCAGGCCGTGCGGCTGGCCAGAAGCTCTGCCCCATGGGTCCGCTGGAACCAGCCGGCCATGCCGACATGGTCGGGGTGGTGATGGGTCAGCACCACGCGCCGCACCGGCCGTCCGCCCAGCGGCCCGGCCAGGATCGCCTGCCACAGCGCGGTGCCGCGGCGGCTCATCAGCCCGGTGTCGACCAGCGTCCACCCGTCGCCGTCATCGAGCGCGTAGACGTTGACGTGGTCGAGCGCCATGGGCAGCGGCAGGCGCAGCCAGAGCACGCCGCTGGCCACTTCGGTCGCCGATCCTTCGGCGGGCGGGCCGGCGAAGGGAAAGCGGATCGTGCCGTCTGCGGCCGCCGTGCCGGGCTCGGCAGGGTGGGGGCGCGCGGCGGCGTCCGCCATCACGCGGCCAGGTCGTCGGGGCTGAGCGCCATCACATCGTCGCTGCCCGCCGCCACCGCGCGCAGAAGCGCCGCATGTTCGGGCAGAATCCGCCCGACGTGCACCCGCGCCAGAGCCGTGCGCGGCCCCGAACCGCCCTCGGCCATGGCAGCCTTCAGGTGGGCCGCCGCGCCGAGAACCAGCGCGAAGGCCCTCAGATACGGCACCGCAGCGCCGAAGCGCGCCTCCATCGGCGCCGCGACCAGCGCCTCGGTCGCCTCGCGCAGGCTCTCGGCCGCCGCCCAGACCTCGCCGGCGAGGTCGGGCAGGGCGGCGCGGGCGGCCTCGGCGCCGGTCTCCACCTCTTCCAGCAGGCGGTAGGCGGCCTCGCCCCCGTCCATCAGCTTGCGCCCGACGAGGTCCATGGCCTGGATGCCGTTGGTACCTTCGTAGATCGCCGTCACCCGCACGTCGCGCAGGTACTGCGCCGCGCCCGTCTCCTCGATGAAGCCCATGCCGCCGTGCACCTGGATGCCGGCCTGCGCGACCGAGATGCCGGTGTCGGTGCCGTAGGCCTTGGCGATGGGGGTCAGGAAGGCCGCGCGGGCCTGCCAGTCTTCCTCGCCCGTCGCGCGGCCCATGTCGATCGCCACCGCGCAGGACAGGGCGATGGCGCGCGCCGCGAAGACCTCGGCCTTCATCGTGGCCAGCATCCGGCGCACGTCGGCATGTTCGACGATCGCGCCGGTGCCGGGCGCCTTGCCCTGCCGGCGGTCGAGCGCATAGGCCAGCGCGTGCTGGTAGGCGCCTTCGGCCACGCCGATGCCCTGCACGCCGACGCCCAGCCGGGCGTTGTTCATCATCGTGAACATTGCCTTCATGCCGCCGTTCGCCTCGCCCACCATCCAGCCGGTGGCGCCATCATACTGCATCACGGCGGTGGGCGAGCCGTGCAGGCCCATCTTGTGTTCGAGGCTCACTACCTTCAGCCGGTTCGCGATGCCGGGGTTGCCCTCGGCATCGGGGATCAGCTTCGGCACCATGAACAGGCTGATGCCCTTCGTTCCCGGGGCCGCGTCGGGCAGCCGCGCCAGCACCAGGTGGCAGACGTTGGCGGTGAAGTCGTTGTCGGCCCACGAGATGTAGATCTTCTGCCCGGTGATCGCATAGGTCCCGTCGCCGTTCGGCTCGGCCTTCGTGCGCAGGGCGCCCACGTCCGACCCTGCCTGCGGCTCGGTCAGGTTCATCGTGCCGCACCATTCGCCCGAGGCGAGCCTGGGGATGTAGAGCGCGCGGAGTTCGTCGGAGGCATGGTGGTCCAGCGCCTCGATCTGCCCCTGGGTCATCAGCGGATTCAGCTGGATCGCCAGACAGGCGGCCGACATCATGTCGTTTACGGCGGTCGTCACCGTGGCGGGCAGGCCCATTCCGCCGAACCCGGGCGGGGCCGAGATGCCCATCCAGCCGCCTTCGGCCAGCGCGGCGTAGCCTTCGGCGAAGCCGGGCGAGGTGCGCACGACGCCGTTCTCGAGCCGCGCGGGGTGAAGGTCGCCCGGCCGCTGAAGGGGCGAAAGCACGTTCTCGCAGAGCTTCGCCGCCTCGGCCAGGATCGCGTCGGTCACGTCACGGGTAGCGTCGGCGAACAGCGGGGTCGCGGCGATCTGGTCGTAGCCGACGACGTGATCGAACAGGAAGGCGAAGTCGGCAAGCGGCGCGCGGTAGGGCATCGAATCCTCCTGACGGGCGCGCCAGGCGGCCTGCTTGGCACCCGCGCGCGCCCGGCGTATGTGAAGCCTTGCGTTGCCGCAACGGTAACCGAGCCCGCCGCGCCATCAAGCCGAACGCCACGTCACGGATGCCCCAGACCCTGCTTCTTGCCCCCGACGCCGCCGGCGTGGCCGAGGCCGCGCGCCTGATCCGCGCGGGCGAGCTTGTCGCCTTTCCGACCGAGACGGTCTATGGTCTGGGCGCCGATGCGACCGACGACCGTGCCGTCGCGCGGGTGTACGAGGCCAAGGGCCGGCCGCGGTTCAATCCGCTGATCGTGCACCTGCCCGATACTGCGGCCGCCCGCAGGCTGGCGGTGCTGGGGCCCGAAGCCGAGCGGCTTGCAGCGGCGTTCTGGCCGGGGCCGCTGACGCTGGTCCTGCCGCTTCGGCCCGAAGCAGGGATCGCGCCCTTGGCGACGGCCGGTCTGCCGACCGTCGCCCTCCGGGTGCCCGCGCACCCGCTGGCGCAGGCGCTGCTTGTCGCGGCGGGCCGGCCCCTTGCCGCGCCCTCGGCCAACCCCTCGGGCCGGGTCAGCCCGACCCGGGCATCGCATGTGCTGGACGGGCTCGGCGGCCGGATCGCTGCCGTGCTGGACGGCGGGACCTGCGCGGTTGGCGTCGAATCGACGATTCTCGCTTTCGACGGCGGGCGGGCGCTGCTGCTGCGCCCCGGCGGACTGCCGGCCGAGGCGATCGAGGCCTGCCTCGGTGCGCCGCTCGTCAGCCCCGCGGCCGACCCTGCGCGGCCCTCGTCGCCGGGCCAGCTTGCCTCGCACTACGCGCCCGGGGTTCCGCTGCGGCTGAACGCAGGGGCGGCGCTTCCCGGCGAATCGCTGCTGGGCTTCGGCCGGGTCGAGGGGGCGGACCTCAACCTCTCGCCCGCGGGCGACCTGGTCGAGGCGGCGGCGAACCTCTTCCATTTCCTGCGCGACCTTGATGCGCAGGGACGGCCCATTGCGGTTAGCCCGGTTCCCGACGCCGGGCTCGGCCGGGCGATCAACGACCGCCTGCGCCGCGCCGCCGCGCCGCGCTGAGGGGACTCACGCCCGGCCAGCGTCCGAGGACAGCAGGATCGGGTCGATCCCCAGCGACTTCAGCGCCATGCCCCATTTCCCGGAATTGTCGGCGCCGAACACGATCTCGGGGCTCGCCGCGGCGGTCAGCCAGCCGTTGCGGGCGATCTCGTGCTCCAGCTGCCCCGGTCCCCAGCCCGAGTAGCCGAGCGCGAGAAACGCCTTCGACGGACCGTCGCCCCCGGCGATGTGTTCGAGGATGTCGAGCGTCGCAGTCATGCCGTAGCCGCCAGCGACCATCAGGGTCGACGCCCGCGCGGCATAGTCGTCGGAATGCAGCACGAAGCCGCGCCCGTGTTCGACCGGGCCGCCGAACTGCACGCGGATCTCGGCCTGGGGCCGGTCGGCGCCGGGCACGCGCAGCTGCCTGAGAAGGTCTCGGAACGCCAGTTCGGGCAGGGGCTTGTTCACGATCAGCCCCATCGCGCCGTCGCCGGAATGGGCGCACATCAGCACGACCGAGCGCTCGAACCGGGGATCGCCCATCCCCGGCATGGCGATGAGCAGCTGCCCGGTCAGGTCAATGGCGTCGGCGCTGGCCATGGGGTCAGAATGGGGCGCGGCGCCGGGGGGATCAAGGGCTCGCGAAAGCCACTCGGGGCTGCTGCGCACCGCGCCGCGCATGCCGTCGCATTTTGGGTCGCCGCCCGGGTCCGGGATCGGGCCTCGCACATCCGGTGCCATGCGCTGGGCTTGCCGCGTCCTTCGCCCTGGACCGCGATGACCTGCGGTGTCGCCGCCACAGCCGGCACCCCATCGCCCGAATGTGATTTCCGCCGCGCGGGGCGGTGCCTATGTTGACGCCATGTCCGCGCTCCGCCCGATCCTGACCGCACTCCTCGCCCTGGCGCTGCCCGCAGCCGCCGCGGCGCAGTCCTCCTCGGGACTGGCCGAGGTGCCGGCCGAGGTGCGGCTTCTTCCCGGCTGGCGCACGGCGGATGGCACGCACATGACTGCGCTTCATGTCCGGCTGGAGCCCGGGTGGAAGACCTACTGGCGCGCGCCCGGCGACGGCGGCATCCCGCCGCGCTTCCGCTGGGCCGGGTCGCAGAACCTTGCCGGCGTGCGGTTCCACTGGCCTCGGCCGGGGGTCTACGAGATCGGCGGGATGCGGTCCATCGGCTACTACGGCGAGCTGGTGCTGCCGATGGAGCTGACGCCCGTGCGCCCGGGCGAGCCGATCCACCTGCAGGCCGCGGTCGAACTCGGGGTCTGCCGCGACGTCTGCGTGCCGATGTCGGCCGAAGTCACGGCCGACCTAGCCGCGTCGATGGCCGCCTCGGCCCCCGATCCGCGGATCACCGCGGCGCTTGCGGCGCGCCCTGCGTCGGCCCGCGAGGCGGATGTGCGCCGTGTTGCCTGCACCGTCGAGCCCCTGCGCGACGGTCTGCGCCTGACCGCGCGGATCGAGATGCCGTCGCTCGGGCCGAACGAGGTCGCGGTGTTCGAGCTGCCCGACGACTCGATCTGGGTCTCGGAGTCCGACAACGACCGCGAAGGGCGGGCGCTCGTCGCGACGAGCGACATGGTGCCGCCTTCGGGTGCGCCGTTCCTGCTTGACCGCTCGACGGTCCGGATCACCGTGCTTGCGGGCGATCGTGCGGTCGAGATGCAGGGCTGTCCCGCCGACTAGGCCTGCGTGCCGCCGCCCCCGGTCGCCCCGATCCGCGCCGGATCAGGCGCGCCTGTCGGAGGCGAGGCGAAACGCTAGGACCGGCGCCCGGTCCGCATCGCGAGGACTGCTCCCCCGTAGGCCAGCGCCGCCGCGCCCAGCGACAGCGCCAGAAACAGCGCGACCGCGCCGGCAGGTTCCGCAGCCCAGGGCAGGCGCGCGGCCAGCGCCTCGGGCACAGCGCCCGTCACCACGCGCCAGCCGATGGTGGCTGCGAAGGCGGCACCAGTGGCCGCGACCGCCGCCCAGGCGGCGCCGCGCGCGCCCCGGCCCGGCGCCGCCCTCATGCCCAGCGCCCGCCGCAACGCCCGCACCTGGCGCCGGGTGTCGGCCT
This sequence comes from Paracoccaceae bacterium, assembly GCA_025458985.1. GTDB lineage: Bacteria > Pseudomonadota > Alphaproteobacteria > Rhodobacterales > Rhodobacteraceae > JALORM01. Next base: position 16,553 of record JALORM010000027.1, read on the forward strand.
GGATCGCCAGCAGCGCCGGCACCAGCAGAAGCACCAGCACCATCCCGAACCCGAGCCCGTAGACCAGAGTGATGACCGTCGGCCGGAGGAACTGCGCCTGGATCGAGCTTTCGAACAGCAGGGGCGCGAGCCCGAAGACGGTGGTTGCGGTGGTCAGAAACACAGGCCTCAGCCGGTCGGCCGCACCGTCCACGATGGCCGGCACCAGCCCCCGGGTCTCGGCCCGTTCGTCGATCGTCGTCACCAGCACGATGGAATCGTTGATGATGATTCCGGCCATGCCGATCAGCCCGACGACCGAGAACATGGACAGCGGCACATCCCAGTAGCCGTGCCCCCAGACCGCGCCGATCAGGCCGAAGGGAATGACCGACATGACCACCACCGGCCGCCGCCAGGACGCGAAGATCCACGCCAGCGCGAGGTAGATCCCCAGAAGGCACAGAAGGAAGCCCAGAAGCGCGTCCGACAGGAACGCCTGCTCTTCCTCGGCCAGGCCCGACAGCCGCCAGCCCACGCCGTGGTCCGAGGCGATCCGGGGCAGGATGTCGTCGGCAAGCGCGTCGCTCACCGCGCTGGCGCGGGCGGGGTTGTCCTCGGACACGTCGCCGGTGACGGTGACCACCCGCAGCCCATTCTCGCGCCGGACGGTGGCGAAGCCCGCGCGCCGTTCGACCGTGACGATGTCGGCCAGCGGCACGTAGGCGCCCGAGGGCGCCCGCATCAGGGTGCGTTCCAGGAAGTCCGAGGTCAGTTCGCCGGCCGGCAGCTCGACCCGGATCTCGGCCGAGCGCGGCCCGTCGGGGAAGGTCGCGGCCTCGATCCCGTTCAGCCGGTCGCGCAGCACCCGGCCGATGCCGTCGATGGTGAAGCCCAGTGCCTGCCCGCGCGACGTCAGGTCCAGCGCCAGTTCTTCCTTGTCGTAGGCAAGCGTGTCTTCCAGCGCCGAGACCTCGGGCCAGGCGGCAAGCTCGGCCTTCAGCGCCTCTGCCGCCGCCTTCAGCGCCTCGGCCTCGGCGCCGTAGAGCTGCACGGACAGCGCCGGGCCACCGGGGCCGGAGCGCCAGCCGCGGAAGCTCAGCTCTTCGAGCATCGGGTGGCCGGGCACGGCTTCCTGCAGGTCGGCGAGGAAGGCGAAGGACGAATAGGGGCGCAGGTCGGCGTCGATCAGTTCGATCGAGATCGAGCCGAGCTGGTCGGGCTCCTTGGTGTCGGCGCCTGCAAGCCCGCCGCCGAAGGTGCCGCCCAGTTCGGCCAGGGCGTAGGTGACGGGGTCGGTGCCGTGCTCTGCCTCGTAGGCCGCGGCGACCTCCTCGACCGCCTGCTGCAGCGCCCGCAGCATCTCCATCGTGTCCTCGCGCGTGGCGCCGGGCAGCATCGCGAAGTTGCCCGAGATCGACCCCTGCTCGGGCGAGTTGAAGAAGCGCCACTGGACCTTGCCGGTCACGACCTGCGCGGCCTGGGTCGCCAGAAGAAGGATTGCCGCCGCGACGACCGGATAGCGCGCCCAGATCACCCAGGCCAGCAGCGGCCGGAAGGCGCGGTCGCGCAGCCAGCCGAAACCCCGGTTCACCTGGCGCGAGGGCCAGTCGTACCAGTGCGTCTTTGCCGTGTGCGCCAGCGCATGGACCATGTGGTTCGGCAGCACGAGAAAGCATTCGACCAGCGAGGCGATGAGGACCAGGCTGACCGTCACCGGGATGTCGGCGATCAGGTTGCCCATCGTGCCGCCCACCGCCATCAGTCCGACGAAGGCGATGACGGTCGTCACGGTCGAGGCGAAGACCGGCGTCGCCATCCGACGCGCCGCGTTCTCGGCCGCCTCGGCCGGGCTTTCGCCCAGCTCGCGGGCGCGGAAGTCGGCGTGCTCGCCCACCACGATCGCATCGTCGACGACGATCCCGAGCGTGATGATCAGCGCAAAGAGCGAGATCATGTTGAGCGTGAGGCCCAGCACGTACATCAGCGCGATGGCCGCGGCCATCGCGGCCGGTATGCCCAGCGCCACCCAGAACGCCGTACGGGCGTTGAGGAACAGAAACAGCAGCGCCACAACCAGGGCGAGGCCCATGACCCCGTTCTCCAGAAGGATCTGCAGGCGTCCGGTGATCGCCTCGGCCCGGGTGCGGATCAGGTCGACGGTCACGCCCTGCGGCAGGCCGGCCTGCATCTCGGCCGCGACGGTCTCGACGCGGGCCTGCATGTCGATCGCGTCGCCCTGGGCGGACCGGTCCACCCGGATCGCAATGGCCGGGTTGGGCCCGACGAAGTAGGCCTGGTCGCGGTTGCCGTCCTGGGCATAGACGGCGGCGACGTCGCCCACGGTCAGGGTCGAGCCGTCGGGGTTGGACCGGATCACCACGGCCGCGATCTCGGCCGCGGATCGCTTGGCGACGCCGGTCCGGACGCGCGCATTGGCGCCTGTCACGTCGCCGGCGGGGCTGGTTTCGGCCTCGGCGGCGACGGCGCGGGCGATGTCCGAAAGCTCCAGCCCGTGCCGGACGAGGTTGATCGAGGGCACCTCGATCAGCGTCGAGGGGGCCGCAAGGCCGCGGATCGTCGTCCGGGTGACGCCCGCGCGGAACAGGCGCGCCACGAACTCGTCGGCAAAGCGCATGAGCTGGTCCTGCCCGACCGGCCCGGTGATGACGACATCGGTCACCCGGTCGCGCCAGGCGCGGCGGTCGACCTGCGGCTCGTCGGCATCGGCCGGCAGGTTCGTCAGCGCGTCGACCGCCGCCTGCACCTCGTCGGCCGCGCGGGTCATGTCGGTGCCGGGCTCGAACTCCAGCGTGATCGAGCCGAAACCCTCGCGTGAGGAAGACGTCGAGGAATCGACGCCCTCCACCGCCAGAAGCGCGGGCTCCAGAAGCTGGACGATGGCGCCGTCCACGTCCTCGGGACCGGCGCCGTCCCAGCGGACCGAGACCTCGACTTCCTCGATCACCGTGTCCGGGAAGAACTGCGCCCGCATCTGCGGCGCGGCCCAGAGCCCGGCCGCCAGCATCAGCACCAGAAGCAGGTTGGCCGCCGTCCCGTGGCGGGCGAAGTAGGACAGGACGCCGCCGGCGCCGGGAAGCCTGCGCGCCACCGCCCTAGCCGCCCATCCGGCTTTCGATCCGCGCCACGACTTGCGCGGGCACGCGGTCCTCGTTCAGCTGGGCAAGGACGCGGGCCTTGGCCTCGGCGGGCATCTGGGTATTGGCCTCGACGAAGGCGATCAGCGCCGCCCGGCGCTCGGCGGTCAGTTCGACAAGATCGCTGGCGGGCTGCAGCGCGGCGGTCTCGCCGGGCCGGATCGCCCGCACCCGGATTCCGGCCCCGAGGAAGGGCGAGCGTTCGGCCACAACCTCGCGCCCCTCGAGACCCGCGGCCGA
>JALORM010000388.1 GCA_025458985.1 Paracoccaceae bacterium
CGACGTCGACTTCGCCTCGGCCGCCGAGGTCGCCGGCGCGATCACGCCCGTCCCCGGCGGCGTCGGCCCGATGACCATCGCCTGCCTCCTGGCCAACACCCTGACCGCCTGCTGCCGCGCCAACGGCCTGCCCGAGCCCGAGGGGCTGACCGGGTGAGGGGGCTCAGGCGGGGATCATGGTGCCCTGAAGGAGCGCGACGAGCCGGCTTTGTCCGCTCGCCTCGGCCATCACCTCGGCGCCAACGACGACGAGGCGACGACCGGCCCGGACGACCGACCCCGTGGCCACGAGGCGGTCGCCCGCCGCCGGGGCGATCAGGTTGATCTTCATCTCGACCGTGAGCACCTCGGCACCATCGGGCATCAGGCTGAGCGCGGCATAACCGGCCGCGCTGTCGCCCAGCGCGAACGTCAGGCCTGCGTGGGCGAAGCCGTGCTGCTGGCTGGTCTCGGCCCGGATCGGAGCCGCGACCGATACGCAACCCGCGCTCAGCAGGACCAGCTCGGCGCCAAGGCTGACCATCAGCCCCTGTGCGGCGAAACTGCTGCGAATCTGGGCGACCTTTGCCGGTGACAGGGTGCCGGTCATGGGCGGACCGACCCCGACCATGGCGCCGGTTGATTGCAAATGAGGATGCGACTAAGACGCATCTATCGACGTTGAGCCATGGTGAACGGGTCCTCGTGTCTTGCAGTCTGGCTTACTGAAAGCTCTCGGTCGAGCGCTGCTGTCGCCGGTGATCGGCTTGTCCTGGCTGGTGCTGTCGGTCAGTTTCGCGATTTCCGGTCCGTTCGGAACCTACGAGCATTTCGCCTATCCGGTCCGGATGACGTTCTGGTTTTCCGTCGTGGGCGGGGCCCTGGCGCTCGGGGTGGCCATCCGGGCCACGCTTCAGCACCTCATGCCGGCGATGACATTCCAGGTCGCCTCGTTCGTCGCGGCGGTCCTGACCGGCGGGCTCGTCGCCGCCGCCGTTCCGCCGGCGGTCGCGGCGTTCTTTCCCGGGGACGGGCTGCTGGTGCCCGGCAGGGCCGAGATCATGGTCGTCGTGGCCTCGATGGGATTCGGGATCGCGCTGATGCGGCACCTGCTGACGCCCGAGATGTCGGCCACCGCGCAGCCGAGCCGGGCGCCGCGATTGATGCAGCGCCTGCCCGACACGATCCGGGGGCGGATCTTGCACCTCTGCGCCGGCGACCACTATGTCGAAGTGGCGACCGAGCGCGGGAGGCACCGGATCCTGATGCGCTTCTCGGACGCGATCGAGGAGGTTGTTCCGTTGGACGGGCTGCGCGTCCACCGCTCGCACTGGGTCGCCCGCGACGCCGTCGCCGAGGCCAGGCGGGCCGGCGGACGGCTGGTGCTGCTGCTGAACAACGGGACGGAGGTTCCGGTGAGCCGGGCCTACGAGGAGGCGGTCAGCGCGCTTGGCCTCTTCTGATCGCCGCGCATGGGCACCGCCGTCACGCGCCGGCCAAGGACCAGCGCAAGCGCCCCCTGGCCCATGAGCCGGTCGAGCGGCCCGCCGGAGCAGTCCAGCCCGCCGGTGAAGGTGCCGAAGGCCGGCAGGACCAGCCGCCGCGAATCGACCAGGAAGCAGGGACGCGACCGGCCGGCGATGCGGGTCTTGGGGTGATAGTGCCCCGACACCTCGCCCTCAGCCTCTTCGCCCGCGTCCTGCGCAATGTGGCGGAAGACGATGCCGCCTTCCCGGTGCTCGGCGAGGTGGCTGCCGCCGAGGTCGATGGGGCCGGGATCGTGGTTGCCCTCGATCCAGAGCCAGCGGCGCCCGGCCATCAGCCGCACAAGCCAGAGCGCGTGCCGCCGGTCGAGCGCGGCCGCAGCGTCGAGGTCGTCGAAGCTGTCGCCAAGGCAGAGCACCGTGGCGGGCCGCCAGGCGGAGATTTCTGCATCGAGGCGGGCCAGCGTATCCTCGGTCTCGTAGGGCGGCAGCAGGCCGAGCCCCCGCCGCGCGGTGCGCTCGGACTTGCCGAGGTGAAGGTCGGACACCGCGAGAAGCCGCCGCTCCTCCCACCAGAGTGCGCCGGACGGCAGCGCCGTCAGCGCCGCACCGCCAAGCGAGAAGCCGTAGCCGTTCATGCTTCGTTCGGTGCCACGGCGCGGACCGCCGCGCAAGCCCCTTGGCGTCAGTCGAGGCCGGCCTCGGCCATCAGCCGGGCCGCCCGTTCCTCGATCAGGCGTTCCTCGCCTGCACCCTTCACCGGGACCCTGCCCATTTCGAGGAACATCGGCGCCGCAAGCGGCGTAACGCGGCCGGGCCGGACATGGTCGATCCGACCCCCGATCCGGGCCAGCATCTGTTCGATCCGGCCGAAGTCGACCAGACCCTTCAGGGCCTCCTCGCGGGTGATGTCCAGAAGCACGTGCCCGGGGTCGTAGCGGCGCAGGGTGTCGTAGAGGATGTCGGACGAGAAGGTGGCCTGACGCCCGGTCTTGCGGTGGCCCGGCAGGTTTCGGTCGATCAGTCCGGCAATGATCGCCGCGTTGCGGAAGGTGCGTTTCATCACCGCGTTGCCCTGGAGCCAGGTTTCGAGACCCTCGCGCAGGTCTTCGGCCGCGAAGAGCGCAGCCGGGTCGGTGACTTCGCTCAGGCCCCAGACAAGCGTCGCGTAGTCGGTGGCGACGAAACCCAGCGGGTCCAACCCGTCGCGTTCCATCCGGTGGGTCAGCAGAAGCCCCAGCGTCTGCTGGGCATTGCGGCCGGCGAAGCCGTAGGCCGCAAGGTGCCAGCGGCCGTCGTGCGGGAAGGTCTCGACCAGAAGGCGGTCGGCCTGGGGCAGGCGCGACACCTCGCGCTGGCGCGCGAGCCAGGCGGCAGTGTGGTCGGGAAGTTCCGGCCAGGAGGGCTGGCGGAACATGCGCAGGATGCGCTGCGAGCGGCTGACCTCGACCGTCATTTCGCGCAGGCCCTCGTAGCGCACGACCTCGCCGCCGATCAGGAACGTGTCGCCCGGGGTCAGCGTCGCGGCGAAGCTTTCCTCGACCTCGCCCAGGGGCTGGCCGGCACGGCCGCGCAGCCGCACCTTGAGCGTGTCGGTGCCGACGATTGTCCCGAGGTTCATCCGGATGCGCTGCGCCGCGCGCGGGTCGCGCAGGCGCCAGAGCCCGTCGCGCCGGACAAGGCGCTGGTAGCGGTCGTAGGCCTTGAGCGCGTAGCCTCCGGTGGCGGCGAAGTCGAGACAAGCG
>JALORM010000389.1 GCA_025458985.1 Paracoccaceae bacterium
GCGATCAGCGCCAGCATCATCACCGCGCTTGCCGCGCCCATCGCCATCTCGCTGCGGGTGAAGGTGAAGGCGTACATGAAGGTCGAGGGAAGCTCGGTCGCGAAGCCCGGCCCCCCGCGGGTCAGGGCCACGACCAGGTCGTAGCTCTTGATGGCAAGGTGTCCCTGCACGACGATCGCCGTCAGGAACGCGGGCCGAAGCGCCGGGACGATGACGTGGCGGTAGATCTGGAAGGCCCCGGCACCGTCGATCCGCGCGGCCGAGACGGTTTCCTGGTTCACGCCCCGCAGCGCGGCAAGGAACAGCGCCATGACGAAGCCGCTGGCCTGCCAGACGCCGGCGATCACCACGCAGTAGATCGCCATGTCGCTGTCCTTGACCCAGCCGAAGCGGAAGCTTTCCCAGCCCCAGACGTGCATCGCGCGTTCAAGCCCCAGGTCGGGCGACATGATCCACTGCCAGGCGACGCCGGTGACGATGAAGCTCAGCGCCATGGGATAGAGGTAGATCGTGCGCAGCACGCCCTCGGCCCGGATCTTCTGGTCGAGGAAGATCGCCAGCGCGAGCCCGATCGCAAGCGACAGGCCGATGTAGAGCGTGCCGAAGATCAGGAAGTTGTCGACCGCCACCTCCCAGCGCGGGTTGTTCCAGACACGGGCGTACTGCTCGAACCCCACCCACTGGGTGAAGCGCGGGAACATCTTCGATCCGGTGAAGCTCATCGCGACGGTGAAGGCGATGAAGCCGTAGACCGTGATGGTGACCAGGATCAGGCTGGGCAGCAGCGTCAACTGCGGTGTCCAGGCTTTCAACTTCTGCACGCGTCCCCCTCCCCGCCCGGAAAGGGCGGGCGGGTATCTGGCCCGCCCGCGAAGTGATCGTGGGGGGCGGTTCGAACCCGATGGGTTCCGCCGCCCCTCCGGGGAGGTTTCCTACTTCGCCGCCTCGACCGCCGCGACCAGGGCCGCAGTAGCGTCGGCCGAGGACATGTCCGAGTTGAAGTGCTGCGTCACCACGTCGAGATAGGCGCGCTGGATCGCCGGCGGCTGGCCGTGGCCATGCGCGAGCGAGCCGAAGAGCTGCCCCGCGGCCGAAGCCTCGGCCAGGTCGGCCATCGACTTCTTGCCGCATTCGTCGAACTTGTCGGGCGAGACGTCGGTCCGCGCCGGGATCGAGCCCTTGGCGAGGTTGAACGTCTCCTGGAACGACGGCGACATGGCGGCCGATGCCATGTTGAGCTGCGCCTGCCGCTTGTCCTCGCCCACGTCGAACATCGCGAAGAAGTCGGTGTTGAACAGGAACGAGCCCTGGGTGCCCGGCACGACCGAACACAGGATGTCGACGCCGGGCGTCAGGTTCGCGGCGATCACCTCGCCCTTGGCCCAGTCGCCCATGATCTGCATGCCCGCCTCGCCGCGGATTACCATGGCGGTGGCCAGGTTCCAGTCGCGGCCGGCGAAGTTGTCGTCCACGTAGCCGCGGATGCGGCGCATGATGTCGAACGACTGGGTGATGCCTTCGGACGCCAGCGCCTCGGGGTCGGCCTCGATGATCGCCTTCTGGTACAGCTCGGGGCTGATCGACAGCACCACCGCCTCCCATGCCGTCGCCTCCTGCCAGGGCTGGCCACCCATGGCGACCGGGATGATCCCGGCGGCCTGCAGCTTGTCGGCGGCGGCGAAGAACTCGTCCCAAGTGGTCGGCGCGGTCAGGCCGTTGTCGGCGAAGACCTTGGCGTTGGCCCAGACCCAGTGCGGCCGGTGCATGTTGACGGGCGCGGCGACCCAGTTGCCGTCATACTTGCCGAAGCGCTGCACGGCCTCGGGAACCACGGCGTCCCAGCCTTCGGCCTCGGCGACCTCGTTGAGGTTGCCCAGAAGGCCCTCCTGCGCCCATTCGGTCACGGTGAAGCCCAGCATCTGCGCCGCCGTCGGCGGGTCGCCCGCAGTGGCGCGGGCGCGCAGCGCGGTCATCGCCGCCTCGCCTCCGCCGCCCGCGATCGCCATGTCGCGCCAGCCGGTGCCCTTGGCCTCGAGGTCCTCCTTCAGGACCGCGACCGCAGCACCTTCGCCGCCCGAGGTCCACCAGTGCATGACCTCGACCTCGTTGGTCTGGGCCAAGGCCGGCAGGCCGAAGGCTGCCAGGCAGACCACGGCCGTTGTCGTCCCAAAGTGTCTCATCGATGTCCTCCCTGAGCGCCGTTGGCGCCGCTGTTGCATCACGTGCGGCTTGTGCCGCCTTATTTGTAGTGATCTAATACAAACACCGTCGGAACGGCCTGTCAACAGCCGTCGGAGCCCGCAGCATGCCGCAGCCCTCGGCGATCCGCCACATCAACCAGGCCCGCGTTCTGGGCGCGCTGCTGGCGCATGGGCCGATGTCTCGGGCCGAGCTTGCGCGGGCGCTCGACATGATGCGGTCGACCGCCGGCAACCTCGCTTCGGCGCTTCTGTCGGAGGGGATGCTGGCCGACGATGTCGACGCCTCTCCCCGCGGCGGCGAGGTCGGAAGGCCCGGCACGCGGCTAGACCTCAACCCGCGGCATTCGTTCTTCTGCGGGGCCGATATCGGCGTGGGCTACGTGCGGCTCGTCCTGATTGACCTGAAGGCCGGGCGCGCGGGAGCGCGGCTCTGGCAGGGAGGCGCGCGGCTGTCGCCCCCCGAGGCGGCCGGCAAGCTGGCCGAGTTGCTGCCGGGCCTGCTGGAAGAAGCGCAGGTTCCGGATGGTGCGCTGCGCGGTCTTTGCGTTGCGGTGCCAGGGCTTACCGACACCGAGGGCCGGGTTCGCCGTGCCCCGATCCTGGGCTGGACGGACGTGCCGTTCCTCGACCTCGTGCGCGAACGTCTGCCGGGCCTTGCCACGGTGATCGCCGAGAACGACGCCAATGCCCCGGCTGCGTGCCGGCGGGCTCAGGAACGCGCTGTTCCTCTGGCTTGACGCCGGGGTGGGCGGCGCGATCCTGGCCGGGGGCCGTCTGATCCGCGGCGAGCACGGCTTCGCCGGCGAATTCGGGCATATCTTCGTCGGCGAGGATACGCTGTCTGCCGGTGCGCCCCTGCCCGGTACCCTGGAAGGCGTGGTCGGCCGCGAAGCACTGCTGGCGCGGCACCGGTCGCTGGGCGGAGAGGCCTCCGATATCGCGGAGTTCCGTGCCGCCGTCGCGCGGGGCGAGGGGCCTGCGCGCGACGCGCTGGCGGCCTGGGCTGGGGCCCTTGCGCGGGGCATCGCCGACCTGACATCGGTCCTGAACCCCGGCACGGTGGTCCTGGGCGGGCGGGTCGCGCCGCTCTTTCTGGACTGCGGCGAGGCCGTGCGGGTCGCCGTCGGACGGTCGCTTCTGCCCGGCACGCCGATCCCGACGATCGAGGTGTCGCCCACGGGCGCGGATGCGGCCGCTCTGGGGTCGGCGCTGCTGTTGCATCGCAGCTTCCTCGAGATCGACGAGGACCTTGTCTTCGGGACCGTTGCGCCGCCCGGGCGATAGCGACGACGCCAGCCGTGCAAGGTGGCGCCGGCCATGCCATAAGCCATGCGTATGGCTGACTGTGGTTTCGATCGGAAGGACCGATCATGATCGACAAGCTCGAAATGCTGATCGCGCTGGCGCAGGAACGCCATTTCGGCAAGGCCGCCGAAAGCCTTGGCGTTGCCCAGCCGACGCTGTCGACGGGGATCAAGCAGCTCGAGGACCAGCTGGGCGTGCAGCTGGTGTTCCGAGGCTCGCGCTTCCGGGGGCTCACGCCCGAAGGGCAGCGCGCGCTGGAATGGGCGCGCCAGATCGTGGGCGATGCGCGCCAGCTGAAGGAAGAGATGCGCTTCAC
>JALORM010000390.1 GCA_025458985.1 Paracoccaceae bacterium
ACCATCGCGCCGATGGACAGCCAGGAGCGCTTCGAAGGCTTCGGCGTCCGCGTGATCCGCGACTGGGGTCGCTTCCTCTCGGCCACCGAGGTACAGGCCGGCGATACGTCCATTCGCGCCCGCCGCTTCGTGATCGCGACCGGTTCGGGCCCGCTGGTGCCGCCGATCCCGGGCCTCGACGGCGTGCCCCATCACACCAACGAGACGATCTTCGACCTGCGCGAACGTCCCGGCCACCTTCTGATCATCGGCGGCGGCCCCATCGGGATGGAGATGGCTCAGGCGCACAGGCGCCTTGGCTGCGCGGTCACGGTGATCGAAGGCGCTAAGGCGCTCGGCCGCGACGACCCCGAGACCGCCGCCGTCGTGCTGGACCGGCTGCGGGCCGAGGGCGTGGAGATCGCCGAGGACGCCCAGGCCGAAAACATCTCGGGCAGCGACGGCGATATCATCGTCCGCACCAAGGACGGGCGAGAGTTCCGGGGAACCCATCTTCTCGTCGCGGTCGGCCGCAAGGTGAACCTCGACCGGCTCGACCTTGCCGCCGGCGGGGTGGACCACGACCGGCGCGGCGTGAAGGTCGACGCCGGGCTGCGCTCGGTCTCGAACCGGCGCGTCTATGCGGTGGGCGACGCCGCCGGCGGGCTTCAGTTCACCCATGTCGCGGGCTACCACGCCGGTGTGATCGTGCGGTCGATGCTGTTCGGGTTGCCGTCGACGGCGAAGACCGCCCACATTCCCTGGGCCACCTACACCGACCCCGAGCTGGCGCAGGTCGGCCTGACCGAGGCCGAGGCCCGCAAGACCCACGGCGACCGCCTGACCATCGTGCGCTGGCACTTCCACGAGAACGACCGCGCGGTGGCTGAAGGCAAGACCGCCGGCCTTGTCAAGGTGATGGTCGTCAAGGGCCGCCCCGTGGGCGCCTCGATCGCGGGCGCGCAGGCGGGCGAGCTGATCGGCCTCTGGGCAATGGCCATCGCCAATCGCCTGAAGATGAGCGCCGTTGCCGGAACCGTTCTGCCCTATCCGACGCTGATGGAGGTGAACAAGCGCGCGGCGGGGGCCTATTTCTCGCCGAAGCTCTTTGATAGTCCTTGGGTCAAGCGGGCGGTCCGGCTGGTGCAGCGGTTCGGGCGGTGACGGAGGCCCCGCGGCGAGGCCTGGCGGATGTTCCTGAAGACCCTTTCCGGGCGGTTCCTCATCCTGACGGTGGTCTTCGTGATGATCGCCGAGGTCCTGATCTTCGTGCCTTCGGTCGCCCGGTTCCGCGAGGACTACCTGCTCTCGCGGCTTGAACGCGCACAGATCGCGGCCCTGAGCCAGATCGCTGCCGACGACATGGTGTCGCCCGAGCTCGAGGCCGAGCTGCTGAAGAATGCCGAGGTCTTCAACGTCGTCCTGCGCCGGGACGAGGCGCGCCAGCTGGTCCTTTCCTCGCCGATCCCGGGGCCGATCGAGGCAACCTTCGACCTGCGCGAGCCCTCGGCCTGGGTGCTGATGCGCGATGCCATGGCGCGGCTCGCCGACCCGGGCGACCAGGTGATCCGTGTGATCGGCGAGCCGATGCGCGAGGCGGGGCTGCTGATCGAGGTCACGATGGAAAGCGGCAAGCTGCGCGCCGCGATGATCGACTACGGCCTGCGAATCCTGCTGCTGTCGGCCGTGATCTCGGCGGTGACGGCGGGCCTGCTGTTCCTGGCGGTGCGGACCTTCCTCGTGATGCCGATCCGCCGGGTGGTGGATGCGATGCAAAGCTACGCCGAGGCGCCCGAGGACGCCCGCCGCATCATCGAGCCCACCGCCTCGGTTCAGGAGCTGCGCGAGGCGGAAGACGCGCTCAGGACGATGCAGACGCAGCTGACGGGATCGCTCCGCCAGAAGGAGCGGCTCGCCCAGATGGGACAGGCCATCGCCAAGATCAGCCACGACCTTCGCAACATCCTCAGTTCCACCCAGCTTTTCGCCGACCGGATGGAGACCAGCCAGGACCCCGCCGTGCGGCGCGTCGCGCCGAAGCTTCTGGCCTCGGTCGGCCGGGCGGTGAACCTCTGCGAGGCGACGATGGCCTTCGGGAAGGCCGAGGAGCCGCCGCCTGCGCTGGCCCGCGTGCCGATCGCGCGGATCGTCGACGACGTCTTCGAAAGCGAGCGGCTGGCGATCGGCGACGCCGACGTGAGCCTGGCCGAGGACGTGCCTGCCAGCATGGTCGTGCGTGCCGATCCCGAACAGCTCTACCGGGTGCTTCTGAACCTGGTGCGCAACGCGCGGCAGGCCATCGTCGCCTCGGGCCGGGGCGGAGAGATCGCGGTCCGGGCCGAAGAGGACGACCGTGCCTGGCTCATCACGGTTGCGGATACCGGGCCGGGCCTGCCGCCCAAGGCCCGCGAACACTTGTTCCAGCCGTTCGCGGGCGGCACGCGGAAGGACGGATCGGGCCTGGGCCTCGCCATCGCGGCCGAACTGGTGCGCGGCCATGGCGGCCGGCTGAACCTGCTGCGGTCCGACGAGTCCGGAACCGAGTTCGAGGTTCGCCTGCCCAAGTCCGTGGTCGCGCAGGCCGAGGCGGCCGAATAACGCGCGGGCGCGCAGGTGGATGGCGGCTGCGCGAGGTCGCGCATCCCGCCCGCGGGGGCGATCCTTCTGGCGAAGGATCGCGGCCCCCGGCCTGCGGCGTTGCGATCCGGCCTCCACCCGCGCGCCGATCCTTCGCCAGAAGGATCGCCCGCGTTTCCGTCAGGCGCCCGGCCCGCATTCGCCCTTGCATCCCGCGCCCCCGGCCGCTAAATCCCCGGTCCGACGGACCCGTAGCTCAGCTGGATAGAGCACCAGACTACGAATCTGGGGGTCGGGCGTTCGAATCGCTCCGGGTCCGCCA
>JALORM010000391.1 GCA_025458985.1 Paracoccaceae bacterium
GGCGTCCGGTAAAGCACCAGCGCCGCAAGCCCCGCCGCGGCGAAGGCCGCATAGGTGAGGGGCGTCTGGCTGAACAGCGCCGCGCCCACGACCGGCAGGTCGGACAGGACCGGCACTTCCCAGGGCTGGAACGGCTCGATCTTCGGCGGGCTTGTCACTTCGGGCAACGCCAGGCGGTAGGCGTAGTAGGCCGACGCCGTCGCCAGCAGGGTGATGCCGAGGCCCACCACATGCTGGCTGAGCCCGAAAGGCACCGTCAGCACCCCGTGCAGCAGCCCGAAGGCCGCCCCTGACGCAAACGCCACCCCCACGCCCCACCAGAGCGGCAGGCCGCCATAGACCGCGATCCACCCGGCGAAGGCGCCCATCACCATGATCCCCTCGATCCCGAGGTTCAGAACGCCCGCCCGCTCGCAGATCAGCTCGCCGATGGTGGCGAAGATCAGGGGCGAGGCGATCCGCACCGCCGCGGCCCAGAACGAGGCCGACAGCAGGATCTCGATCACCTCCATCCCCTGCCCCCTTCATTCAGTCGGAAATAGTCCACGGGGGTCCGGGGGTGTGAAACCCCCGGCCTCGCCGCCCGCGCCCGGACCCGGCCGTTCATCCCCGCACCACCCTGACCCGCGTCAGCAGGATCGCCAGCACCATGAACAGCAGCGCCGCCGCGAGGAGGATGTCCGCGATGTAGGTCGGAACGCCCGCGGCGCGGCTCATCGCGTCCGAGCCCACGAAGATTCCGGCGACGAAGATCGCGGCCGGGACCACGGCCAGCGGATGCAGCAGCGCCAGCATCGCGACGACGATGCCGGTGTAGCCGAAGCCCGGCGACAGATCGAGGCTGAGGTGCCCCTTGAGGCCCGCGACCTCGCTCCACCCCGCCAGCGCGGCAAGGCCCCCGGACAGAAGCGCGGTCTTCACCAGCACCGCATTGACCGGCATCCCCGCAAAGCGCGCCGCGCGGGCGTTCTGCCCGACTGCCCGCATCTCGAAGCCCAGCGTCGTGCGGCTCTGGATCACCCAGACCGCCACCGCCGCGATCAGCGCCAGGCCGAAGCCCCAGTGGAGCCTGAGCCCCGGCACGATCCTCGGCAGCCGCGCCTCGGGCAGCAAAGCGGGCGACTTCGGCCAGCCCATGCCCATCGGGTCCTTCAGCGGGCCCTCCAGCAGGTAGCTGACGAAAAGCAGCATGATGAAGTTAAAGAGAAGCGTCGTCACCACCTCGTCGACGCCAAGCCGCACCTTCAGCAGGACCGGCCCCAGCAGGAGAGCCGCGCCCGCCGCCATCGCGGCCAGCGCCGAGACCGGCAGCACCAGGGGCGACCCCAGCGCCCCGGTCCCGAGCAGCACCGCGACGATGGCGCCTGCGTAAAGCTGCGCCTCGGCGCCGATGTTCCAGAGCTTCGCGCGAAATGCGACCGCGACGGCAAGGCCGGTGAAGATGAGCGGCGTCGCCCGGTTCAGCGTCTCGAGCACCGCAAGCCGCGAGCCCAGCGCCCCGCGCAGGATCTGCCCCAGCACGGCCAGCGGGTCGGCGCCCGCCAGCGCGGCCAGGCCCGAGGCCAGCGCAACCGTCGCGGCCAGCGCCAGGGCGGGCAGCCCCACCCGGCGGGCGAGTGTGGGGCTGGCGATAGGCTCAAGCCGCATGGCCCACATCCTCGAACCCGTGCCCGGCCATCCAGAGGCCCAGTTCGGCCTGGGTCACGGCGCCCCGCGCGAAGGCCGGCGACAGCCGCCCGGCCGAGATCGCATGGACCACGTCCGACAGCCCCAGGACCTCGTCGAGGTCCTCCGAGATCAGCAGGATCGCCGCGCCCGCGTCCCGCGCGGCGACGAGCCGCCCGTGGACATAGGCGATTGCGCCGACGTCGAGCCCCTGCACCGGCTGGTTCGCCAGGATGATCCGCGGGCCCGCCTCCAGCACGCGGCCGAGGATCAGCTTCTGCATGTTGCCGCCCGACAGAAGCCGCACAGGGGTTCCGGGCCCCGGGCAGCGCACTTCATAGCCGGCAATGATCCGGCGGGTCTCTGCCTCGGCGCGCGCCCAGTCGATGAAGCCCGCGCGGGACACCGGCGGTCGGGCATAGGCTTCGAGAACCGCGTTCTCGGTCAGGGTGAAGTCGGCGACGGTTCCGGTCCGGTGACGGTCCTCGGGGATGCGGCCGACCCCGGCGGCGATCGCGGCGCGGGGCGACCAGTCACGCGGCGCCTCGCCCATCAGTTCGATGACACCCCGTGCCGGCCGGGCGAGACCGCCCACCACCTCGGCCAGCGCTGCCTGCCCGTTGCCTGAGACCCCCGCGATCCCGGTGATCTGGCCCGCGTGCAGAGCAAGGTCCACGCCCTTCAGCCCCGGCGCCGCGCCACGGTCGGGGGTAAAGACCGCCCGCAGGCGCAGCAGCGCCGGCCCCGGCGTACCGGCGGCGATGCGCGGCTCGGCCGGCGCCGCGCCCACCATCAGCGCGGCAAGGACCGCGCGCGTGGTCGCGGCGGTCGCGACCTCGCCGGCCACCCGGCCCTGGCGCAGCACCACGCAGCGGTCGGCGATCTCCATCACCTCGCGCAGCTTGTGGCTGATGAAGACGATCGACAACCCCCGCGACACAGCGGCCTTCAGCGTCGCGAACAGCGCAGCCGTCTCCTGCGGGGTCAGCACGGCGGTCGGCTCGTCCAGGATCAGGATGCGCGCGTCGCGGTACAGCGCCTTGAGGATCTCGACCCGCTGCCGCTCGCCGACCGACAGGGTACCCACGCGGGCATCGGCATGCACCGCCAGCCCGAAGTCCCGCGCCAGCCCCGCAACCTTCGCCCGCGCCGCCGCCCGACCGCGGCCCAGCGACAGCAGCGGCTCGGTCCCGAGCACGATGTTCTC
>JALORM010000392.1 GCA_025458985.1 Paracoccaceae bacterium
ACGCGCCAGCCGAGGACGCGGTTCTCATCCGTTTCGGTTCCGGACCGGCCCGGCCGGGGCAGGGGCGAGGGCGTGTCCGGGGGCAGGGGCAGCGCGGCCTCGGTCAGGTCGGCGAAGGCATCGCGCCGCTGTGCTGCCTGTTCAGAGGCCGGTCCGTCCACCAGCCAGAGATGTTCGGTGAAGGCCGAGTACCGGCCGGCGCAGTCCGCAAAGAGCCTGACCAGGCCGGCGTCCTCGTCCGCCGTGGCCGGCGAGGCCAAGACCAGCGCCGCCGCGAAGGCCCCGCACTGCCCAATCCGTCTGCCCCGATGCCTGGTCATGGGCGAAGGATGACGGCGCAGGGTGAGCATCCCGTTAACCCGCCGCCGGCGCGTGGCCCTGCCGCCAGCCTGCCGGTGGCCTGCGACGTGCGTCTGGGTGTGTTCGCAAACTGCCCATGGAATGCACCATGGGCCCGGATTACGGCGAAAAAGCGGGCAGCCGACTAGCTGGCGGAAAGGTCAGGTGCCGGACGCGGCACCCCCCGGGCGATCAGTCGCGCCAGCCGTCGCGGTTGCTGAACGACTCGAGATCGGGCGCGGCGGAGGTGTCGAGGTCCGCTCCCGTGGCCGACCGATAGACCTCCATCGGCACGACCAACAGGCGCTCTGCCCAGGCGCTGCGCGACCGGGCCGGGAACGCGGAGGGTGTCGCCAACACATGCCGGTAGACGTCCTCGCCGTTCGCGATCACCGCGAGCCGCGCGTAGAGGAACGTGTCTGCAAGGCCGGGGAAGTAGGCGAAGGCGGCATAGTGCGCGCGGGTGTCCAGCGCATGCGCCCTCTCTGCCAGCGCCTCGTAGAACGCACGGACCTGCTCGGACGGCATCTGGCAAAGCTTCGCTTCCAGGGCCGAGTAGTCAGAGCGTTCGTCGTCCCACCGGTCACCGGAAATCAGGTCGATCAGGCTCCAGAACGCGCTGTTGGACATGGTATCCCCGGCAAGGACCGGGAAAGGACAGAGCGTTGGCACGGAGAAGGCGGCGGAGACGAGGCCTGCCGCACAGAGGCGCCTCGCCCGGTCCACGTCACCGCATCGCCTGCGCCGCCGCGCTTTCCGGGAGTTCCTCGTCGAAGCAGCGCTGGTAGAACTCGGCCACCGTCTGGCGCTCCAGCTCGTCGCACTTGTTCAGGAAGGTCAGCCGGAACGCATAGCCCACGTCGCGGAAGATCTCGGCGTTCTGCGCCCAGTTGATCACCGTGCGGGGGCTCATCACCGTCGAGAGGTCGCCGTTCATGAAGGCGGTCCGCGTCAGGTCGGCGACCGTCACCATCTGGTTGATCTGGCGCCGGCCCTTTTCGGTGTTGTAGTGCGGGTTCTTGGCCAGAACGATCGCCGCCTCGGCGTCGTGGGACAGGTAGTTCAGGGTCGCGACCATGGACCAGCGGTCCATCTGCGCCTGGTTGATCTGCTGCACCCCGTGGTAGAGGCCCGTGGTGTCGCCCAGGCCCACCGTGTTCGCGGTGGCGAAGAGGCGGAAGGACGGATGCGGGGTGATGATCTCGTTCTGGTCGAGAAGCGTCAGCTTGCCGTCATGCTCCAGAACCCGCTGGATCACGAACATCACGTCGGGGCGGCCGGCGTCGTATTCGTCGAAGACGATGGCGACGGGGTTCCTCAGCGCCCAGGGCAGGATGCCCTCGTGGAACTCGGTCACCTGGACGCCTTCGCGCAGCTTGATCGCATCCTTGCCGATCAGGTCGATCCGGCTGATGTGGCTGTCGAGGTTCACCCGCACGCAGGGCCAGTTCAGGTGCGCGGCCACCTGTTCGATGTGGGTCGACTTTCCGGTGCCGTGATAGCCCTGGATCATCACGCGGCGGTTGTAGGCAAAGCCCGCGAGGATGGCCAAGGTCGTGTCGGGGTCGAACTTGTAGGTCGGGTCTACCGGCGGCACGCGGTCGGTCGGCTCGGCGAACCCCTTCACCTTCATCTGCGTGTCGATCCCGAACACGTCGCGCACCGAGATCTCCTCGGTCGGTCTTGCCTTGGGGTCCATGCTGCCGTCCGCCATCACCGTCCTCGCCGCGCGTGTCCCGCGCCGGGACCCGCCGTTAGTGAAACATAACGCGGGGGCGTGCAAGGGGAAGCGGGGTCCGCCGCCGGTGCGCCCGGGGGATTTCCGTCCGCGCCGAAAGCTGGTTTCATCGGGGCGGCCGGAGGGGTGCAGCCAGGGGCGGGGATGCCGACGCGGGACGACATCGAGGCGTGGATCGCGCGCGCGGCCCTGGGCGACCGGGCGGCGTTCGAGGCGCTTTATGCCGCGACCTCGGCGAAACTCTACGGCCTCCTGATCCGTATCTTGAAGGACGAGGCGGAGGCCGAGGACGTGCTGCAGGACGTCTACGTGAAGATCTGGCACAACGCGGGGCGCTACGCCGCGAACGGTATGAGCCCGATGACCTGGCTCATCACCATCGCGCGCAACGCCGGCATCGACCGGCTGCGCGCCCGCCCGCGGCCACTCGCGGCCGAGTCCGCCGAAGCCCCCGATCCCGCGCCGGGCCCCGAGGCAGCGGCCATCGCGGCGGGCGAGGCGCGGCGGATCGCGGCCTGCCTGGCCGAACTGGAACCCGACCGCGCCGCGGCGGTCCGGGGCGCCTATCTCGACGGGCTGAGCTACGAGGCGCTGGCCCGCCGCCACGGCGTGCCGCTCAACACCATGCGCACCTGGCTCCGGCGGAGCCTGCTGCGGCTGAGGGAGTGCCTGTCGCGATGACCGACCGCCGCGACCTGACCGAAGACGACGAGGCGCTCGCCGCAGAAGCGGCGCTGGGCGTGCTGACCGGCGCCGAGGCCGAGGCGGCCCGGCGCCGCGCGGAGGCGGACCCGCCGCGCCGCGTGGCAGAGGCGGTGGCCGCGCGCGTCTTTCCCCCCGATCCGCGCACCCGCGGCCCCTACGCCGTGCTCGAGCGGCTGCGCGGCTTCGCCTTCGGCGCGCTGGCGGCATCCGCCGTCCTGGCGGTCGTGCTGGTGGCGCTGGTGCGGCTGGTCGACCCGGGCCCGGTGCCGGCGCTCGGGGCGACGCTCGTGGCCGAGGCGGGCGGCCTGCGCTTCGAGGCGGTCTACGACGCCGCCGGCGAGCGCCTGGTCGTGACGCGCGCGGCCGGCGCCCCGGCGGGCGAGGGCCAGGCGCACGAGCTCTGGCTGATCGCGCCGGACGCGGCGCCCGTCTCGCTGGGGCTTGTCGGCAGCGCGGGCCTTGCAGTGGCCTATCCCGAACCGCCCGAAGGCTGGATGCTCGCCGTCTCGCTCGAACCGGCCGGCGGCTCGCCCACGGGCGCCCCGACCGGA
>JALORM010000393.1 GCA_025458985.1 Paracoccaceae bacterium
TGGGCGCGGACTTCTTCCTGCGCCACCTGATCGACGGCGACCCCGCCTCGAACACGCTTTCCTGGCGCTGGGTCGCGGGCCTGCACACCCGCGGCAAGAGCTACCTTGCCGACCCCGCGAACGTCGCGCGCTTCACCGGCGGGCGGGTGCGCCCGGCCGGCCTTGCGGCGGCCGCCCCGGCACTCGACGGCCCGCCGCACCCCGATCCGCGTCCGGCCCCGCGCGGCGACAGCTGGCGACCGGCACCCGGCAGCGGGCTCCTCCTGACCGAGGACGACCTGTCGCCCGGCTTCCTTCTGGATGCCGGTCTGGTGCCCGAGGCGACGGCGCTCCTTCTCGGCCACCGTGCGCGGTCTCCGCTCGCCGTCGCCGCGCCGGTCACGGCCTTCACCGAAGGGGCTGCTGCCGATGCCGCCGCGTGCTGGGGCGACCGGCTCGGGCCGGTGACGGGGCCACTTGGCGACGCCGGCGCCGTGCTGGCCTGGGCGCGGGCCGCAGACCTGCGGCAGGTGGTGATGCCCTGGGCGCCGACCGGTCCCGCCGCCGGGCTCGCCACCGAGGCGGGGCGTCTGCTTGACGCCGCGGGCATTCCGCTGTTCCGTGCGCTCCGCCCCTTCGACGCCGCCGCCTGGCCTCACGCCACGCACGGCTTCTTCCGCTTCCGCGAGGCGGTCGCGCCGCTTGTCGACCGGATCGCGCCCGCCCCGTCGGCCGCGGCGCGCTGATCCCCGCGTCCGACCGGCGGCCTCGGCCCCCCGGGGGGCGGCGCCCACCGGAACGGCCCGGCCCGAAGGACCTCAGGTCGTGACGTCGGGCCCCGCGCGCCCGGTCCGCGCGGCGATCCCGGCCAGCGCGTCGGCGGCCCGGATCACCCCCGCCAGCGCCGCGGCGGGATCGAGCGCGAGCCGCGCGGGGTCGGTCTCGACCGCCTCCAGATAGACCCTCAGCGTCGCGCCGACGGTCCCGGTGCCCGACAGGCGGTAGACGATGCGCCCCCCGCCTTCCAGCTCGATCCGGATGCCCTGGTGCTCGGTGCGCGATCCGTCCACCGGATCGGCATAGGCGAAGTCGTCCGCCGCGGCGATGCGGAGGCCCTCGACCTCGGTGCCCGCAAGCCCGGGCAGCCGCGCGGCGAGGTCGTCCATCAGTCCCTGCGCCACCGCGGCATCCACCGCCTCGTAGTCGTGGCGCGTGTAGTAGTTGCGCCCGTGGGCGCGCCAGTGTTCGGCCATCACTTCGGCGACCGATTGCTTGCGGACCGCCAGGATGTTCAGCCACAGCAGCACCGCCCAGAGCCCGTCCTTCTCGCGCACGTGGTCGCTGCCCGTTCCGGCGCTTTCCTCGCCGCACAGCGTCGCGCGGCCGGCGTCCAGCAGGTTGCCGAAGAACTTCCACCCGGTCGGCGTCTCGTAGCAGGGGATGCCCAGCGCCTCGGCCACCCGGTCGACGGCGCGCGAGGTCGGCATCGACCGCGCCACGCCCTTCAGCCCGCCGGCATAGCCCGGCGCCAGATGCGCGTTCGCCGCCAGCACCGCCAGGCTGTCCGAGGGCGTGACGTAGATGCCGCGGCCGACGATCATGTTGCGGTCGCCGTCGCCGTCCGAGGCCGCGCCGAAGTCGGGCGCGCCCTCGCCCATCATCCGCTCCATCAGCTCGCCCGCCCAGACCGGGTTGGGGTCGGGGTGCCCGCCGCCGAAGTCGGGCAGCGGCCGGGCATTCACCACCGATCCGGGCGGCGCCCCCAGCGCGCGTTCCAGGATCGCCTTTGCATAGGGCCCGGTGACTGCATGCATCGCGTCGAAATGCACCCGGAAGCCGCCGGCGAACAGCGCCCGGATCGCGGGAAAGTCGAACAGCCGTTCCATCAGCACGCGGTAGGCATCGACCGGATCGACGACCTCGACCTCCATCGCGCCAAGCTTGGAGAACCCCACCCGGCTCAGGTCCGCATCCTGCGTCTCGAGGATGCGGTACGCCGTCAGCCGCCGCGTCGCCTCGAAGATGCGGTTCGTCACATCTTCGGGCGCCGGCCCGCCGTTCGGCGTGTTGAACTTCACCCCGAAATCCTCGTCCGGCCCGCCCGGATTGTGGCTGGCCGACAGGATGATCCCGCCATCGGTCTTGCGCTGCCGGATCAGGTTCGAGGCCGCCGGCGTCGACAGAAGCGCATTCTGCCCCACGATCACCTTGCGGGCGCCGGAGGCGGCGGCCATGCGCAGGATCACCTGCGCCGCGCGGTCGTTGAAATAGCGCCCGTCGCCGCCCAGCACGAAGGTCTTGCCCTCGGCCCCGCCGATCGCGGCCCAGATCGCCTCGACGAAGTTCTCGAGGTAATGCGGCCCCATGAAGACATGGGTCTTCTTGCGAAGCCCCGATGTGCCGGGCTTCTGGCCCTCGATCGGCGTCGTCTCTACGGTGATGATGCTCATCGCGTGTCTCCCTGGCGTCCGCAGGATTCCATGATCGCGGCGGTCCGGGCAAGCCGCGGGTCGGCCGACAGCGCCGCCGGTCCCTCGGTCAGCCGGCGCCGCCAGTTCGGATGCTCGACCGTGGTGCCGGGCAGGTTTGCCTGCTCTTCGGCGCCGAGGATGTCCTCGGCCTGCACCGCGACGAGCCGGCAGGGCGTGCGGGCGAGGAAGGCGTGCATCGCCTCGACGTCGCCCACCTCGCCGCCGATGGCATCGTCCATCAGCGCCACCTCACCGGCGCGGTTCTGCCGCTCGGTCGCGGGGTCGTCCGACCGCCCCAGCCGCGCCCGCCAGTCGATGTCGCGCCCGTTGCGCCAGCCCTTCCAGGTCGGCAGGTCGTGGGTCGAGAATGACCCGAGCACCTCGGTATCCCAGGCCTCGGCCGGCTTGAAGCCGCC
>JALORM010000394.1 GCA_025458985.1 Paracoccaceae bacterium
TCGCCGATCCCGATGCCGAAGGCGTCGCAATAGCCGCGGATCATCGCCAGGAACTCGTCCTGCCCGCAGGGATGGAAGCCCAGCCACAGCCCGAACCGGTCGCTGAGCGACACCTTCTCCTCGACCGCTTCCGAGGGATTGATCGCCGTCGACCGTTCGTTCTCGATCATGTCGCGCGGCATCAGGTGGCGCCGGTTCGAGGTGGCGTAGAACACCACGTTCGCGGGCCGCCCCTCGACGCCCCCGTCCAGCACCGCCTTCAGCGCCTTGTAGTGCTGGTCGTCGTGGGAGAACGACAGGTCGTCGCAGAACAGCAGGAACCGCAGCTCCGCCGCCCCGCGCAGGTGGCCAAGAAGCCGCCCGATCGAGGGCAGGTCCTCGCGCGACAGCTCCACCAGCTTCAGGTCGTGGCCCTGCCGGCGCACCTCCGCGTGCACGGCCTTGACCAGCGAGGACTTGCCCATCCCCCGCGCGCCCCAGAGCAGCGCGTTGTTGGCGGGCAGACCAGCGGCGAACTGCAGCGTGTTGGCCAGCAGCGTGTCGCGCGCGCGGTCGATTCCGACCAGCAGCGGCAGTGCCACGCGGCTGACCTCGGCCACCGGGTCCAGCCGGTCAGGCGCGGTATGCCAGACGAAGGCCTCGGCAGCGGCGAAGTCTGGCGGGCCCATCGGTGCGGGCGCCAGCCGCTCCAGCGCCGCGGCGATCCGCTCCAGCGGGTCGGTCATGCCTTGCCGGCCCCCGTCCCGCCTTCCTCGGCGGCCTGTTCCTCGTCGTCGTCGACCCAGAGGCCCTCGGCCCGCAGAGCGGCCTCGCGCTTGCGCTCGACCATGCGCACGAGCCAGATCGAGATCTCGTAGAGGCCATAGACCGCCGAGAACAGGATCAGCTGGGTGACCACGTCGGGCGGCGTCACGATCGCGGCCAGCACCAGGATCCCGACGATGGCGTACTTGCGCACCGCTCCCAGCCCCTCGGCGCTGACGATCCCCGCCTTGCCGAGCAGCGTCAGCAGCACCGGCAGCTGGAAGCAGACCCCGAAGGCGATGATGAACTTCAGCGTGATGTCGAGCGATTCGTTGACCTTGCCGAAAAAGGTGATGCGGATGCCCTCGGACGTCTCGGGAACCGCCACCGCCGCAGCCTCGGGCGCGCCGTCGACCACCCCCGAGATCAGGTTCGCGAAGATCGAGCTGACGTCGGCGAAGCCCAGGAAGAAGGCCATCGCCAGCGGCGTCACCACGAAATGCGCGAAGGACGCGCCCAGAAAGAACATGAAGGGCGAGGCCACGATGAACGGCAGGAAGGCGTTCTTCTCGGACCGGTAGAGCCCCGGCGCCACGAACCGCCAGAGCTGGTACGAGATCACCGGGAACGCCAGCGCGAAGCCGAACACCATCGAGATGCGGAACAGCGTGAAGAGGTATTCCTGCGGGCTGGTGTACTGCAGCGTCGGCGACGGGTCGCCCAGGTCGCGCAGCGACTGTTCGATCGGGCCCAGCAGGAACTGCAGGATCGGCTCGGCCACGGTGAAGGCCAGGACGATCCCGACGACGAAGGCCAGCACCGACCAGATGAGCCGGGTGCGCAACTCGGCCAGATGCTCGATCAGCGGGGCCGAGCTGTCGTCGATGTCGTCGTGGGACTCGCGCGGACTCATGTCGGCTTCTTCGGTGCGCGCTGTCGCGGGGCACGGGGCGCATCCGCCTTCGCGGCCGCCTTGCCCGCCGTCTCAGCCCGCGGCGCGCGGGCGGGCCCGGGCGATGCGGAAGCCGTCGATGCGGGCCGGGCTGTGGGGACCGGCGCCGCAGGTGCCGGCGCCGCAGACGCCGCGGGCCCCGTCGTGGTGCCCGCCTTCGCCGCTGTCACCGCCGCGTGGCGTTCCGCCGCCCCGGCGGCGCGCGCCTCGGCCAGCTTCGCCGTCTCGCTGCCCGGAGGCGGCGCGGGCGGCCTGGCTGCCTCCTTCTTCAGCGGATCCCAGCTTTCGAACTTCCGCGCCGCAGCCTCGATCCCGTCGAGCCCAAGGTTCTTCTTCGACATCATCGCCTTCATGTCGGCCGAAGCTTCCTTGACGCCGCTTTCCCGTGCCGCCTCGTCCATCGCGCGCTGGAACTCCCGCCCCATGGCGCGCGCCTTGGCGGTGAACCGGCCCAGCGTGTTGAACAGGCGCGGCAGGTCCTTCGGGCCGATGACGATCAACGCCACGATCCCGATCACGAGAAGCTCGCCCCAGCCGATGTCCATGCGTCACGCGCCCCTTTTCGGGCGAAGGCTCAGACCTTGTCCTTTTCGCCCTCGGGCGTCACGTCGCGCGCGTTCTCGGCTGCGGCCTTCTCGATTTCCTCGGTGCCATCCTTCACGCCGCGCTTGAAGGCGGTGATGCCCTTGCCAACCTCGCCCATCAGGGACGAGATCTTGCCGCGCCCGAACAGGACCAGCACGACGATCGCGATCAGAAGCAGGCCGGGAAGCCCGATGTTGTTGAGCATGATCCTCTCCCTTCGTGGCCGGGCGTCGACGCTCCGCGCCACCGGATGACCCGCAGTATTTATGGCCTTCGGAAGGCAGATCAAAGCCCCATCCGCCCTGCCGGCAAGATTTTTCGTGCGCCGGCCGATTCCCGCGCCCTGACGAAAAAGCCAACTTATGCCGGAAACTCCTGCGGTCCATAACTCGCTTGCGCACGAACGAAGGAAAATTTCCGAAGAATGTCAGTTAATTGGTTACTCTACCTGAGCCGTCCCCGCGACGTGCCCTGGCCCAGCACGGTGCTCGACATCGCGCGCGTCTGCGAACGCGACAACCCTGCGGCAGGCATCACGGGGGCGCTTCTGTTCTCGAACGAGCTTTACCTGCAATACCTCGA
>JALORM010000028.1 GCA_025458985.1 Paracoccaceae bacterium
TCCGCGATCAGGCCCGCACCGAGGAGGCCCGCGCGCAGGCCCTGCTGGACCAGGCCAGCCAGACTGCCGTCACACCACACATGCTGAACCGCTTCGCCAAGGCTGCGCGCGACCGCATGCGCCTGCCCGGCGGCGGCTTCCGCCGCGACCACCTGCGCGCCCTCGCCCAACGCGTCGAGGTGGCAGAAGGCGAGGTCCGGATCATCGGATCGAAGTCCCGGCTGCTCCACACGCTCACAGCGCAGGGTAGCGGAAACGCAGTGCCCACTCAGGGACTGAAGTGGCGGAGAGAGAGGGATTCGAACCCTCGAGACGGTTTCCCGCCTACACACTTTCCAGGCGTGCGCCTTCGACCACTCGGCCACCTCTCCGTGCCGGGCCGCTGTTGCGGGGCTCTGGCGGGTCCGGCATAGTGGGCGTGCTTGGCGCCGGCCCGAACCGGGAACGGCCTTGAAGGAAATGCCAGCCCGTCGTGAACACCAGCCCTTCTCCCGACCGCCGCCCGCTGATCCGGGCCCTGCGCCCGGAACCGGTCAAGGTCCAGACCGTGGCGCTGGTCATCATCGCCTTTGCGGTCGTCCTGTTCCTGCTGGTGCAGGCCCGCTTCATCCTGATCTCGCTCGCGACGGCGATCATCCTGTTCTCGCTGATGTCGGACGCCATCGACATGATCGCGCGGGTACGCATCGGCCCCCTCAGGATCCCGAACTGGCTGGCGAGCCTTGTCGCGCTGGCGCTGGTGTCGGGCAACCTCCTGATGCTGTCGGCGATCATCATCAGCCAGGTGAACACCATCGTCGTGACCTCGATCACCTATGCCGACCAGGCGTCCCGGGCCATCGCGGGGCTCTTCGGCTGGATGGGCGAGCGTGTCGAGACCTCGGTGCTCGCCTCGATGCAGTCGGTCGACGTCTCGGCCTACATCCGAACCGCGGCGGGCCAGGCGGGCGGCCTGCTGTCGGCCACGACCCTCGTCATCATCTTCGTGACCTTCCTCTTCGTGGAACGCATCTGGTTCCGCACCAAGCTGGTCGCGTTCTTCGGCGGCGACCCCGACCGGGCGCAGCGCGTCGAGCGGGTGATCGGCACGATCATCCACCGGGTGAACCGATATCTTCTGGTCAAGACCTGCGTCAGCCTGGCCACGGGGGCGCTGGTCTACGGGGTCGCGAAGACCTTCGGCCTCGACCTTGCCCTGGCCATCGCGATCCTGACCTTCGTGCTGAACTTCATTCCCTCGGTCGGCTCGATCATCGCGACGGTGCTCGTGGGGCTCGTCGCCTATGTCCAACTGGGCGAGCCTGCCCCAGCGGCCGCCGTCTTCGTGATCTGCGGCGTCATCCAGTTCGTGATCGGGAACCTGATCGACCCGATGCTGATGGGCCAGGCGCTCAGGCTCTCGTCCTTCGGGATCATCCTGTCGCTCGCCTTCTGGGGGGCGGTCTGGGGCATCCCTGGGATGTTCCTGTCGGTCCCGATCATGGTCGCCATCATGATCGTCTGTGCGCAGATCCCCGCGATGCGGCCTCTGGCAGTGCTGCTGTCGCGCGAGGGCCTGCCGGAGGAGCCGGTCGGGGACGGCCGCGACCGCTAGCCTGCGCCGTCGAGGGCGATCGGCACCCGGCGGTTCTGACGGCCCTTGTTCTCGACCTTGCCGAGGCCGATCCGGCCGATCTCGCCGGTGCGCGCGACATGGGTGCCGCCGCAGGGCTGCAGGTCGACCTGTTCGGCGCCCGCGCCGATCCGTACGAGCCTTACCCGGCCCTGCCCCGTCGGCGGCATCACCGACATCGTCTTGACGAGGCCGGGGTTCGCGGCCAGCTCGGCATCGGTGATCCAGTCCTCGGTCACGGGAAGGTCGCGCGCGACAAGCCCGTTCAGCGCTGTCTCGATCCCGTCGCGGTCCTCGGGCGCACCTTCCATGGCGAAGTCGAGGCGCCCGCGTCCGGCCCCGATCTGGCCGCCCGTCACCGGGAAGGGCAGCACCACCGACAGCAGGTGCAGCGCGGTGTGCACCCGCATGTGCAGGTGGCGCCGGTCCCAGTCCAGCACCTGGCGGATTGCGGCGCCGGCGGGCGGCACGGGCCCTTCGCCGGGGATCAGGACGACCGTCCCACCCTCGCCCTTCACCGCAGTGGCGATGCCGAGGCGCCCTGCGTCCCAGTCGAGCCACCCGCTGTCGCCGGGCTGGCCGCCGCCCTGGGGGTAGAAGAGCGAACGGTCGACGACGAGGCCGCCTTCGGGCGTCAGGGCGGCGACGCGGGCTTCGGCCTCGCGGGCATAGGGGGCGGTGCGGTAGAGCGGTTCGGTCACGACTGGAGGTCCTCGGGGCCTGGCGGGTCGGTCAGCGCCGGATCGATCTGGTTCGTGCCTTCGACCTTTTGCTGCCCGCCCTTCCTGCGCGGCGGCGTCTTGCTGCCGGTAAGCACTTCGGGGTTCCTGAGCCAGATGTCCCGCTGCGCGAAGGGGATCTCGATCCCCTCTTCGGCGAAGCGGCGGGCGATCTCGTGATTCAGGTCGGACTTGGCGGCGAGCGACAGGTTCACGTCGCGCAGAATGGCGCGGATCTCGAAGTTCAGGGAATCGGCACCGAAGCCGATGAAGAGGATGCCGGGTTTGGGGTTGAGGGTGACGAGCGGATGCGCCTCGGCGATGTCGCGCAGGATCCGCTCGACCTTGCGGGTATCGGTGCCGTAGGCGACGCCGACAGGGACGATGATCCGCCCCGTCAGGTTGCCGCGCGTGTAGTTGGTGACGACGCCCGAGATCAGGTCCGAGTTCGGCACGATCACGTCGGTGCGGTCGAAGGTCTCGATCCGGGTGGACCGCACCGAGATGTCGCGCACATAGCCCATCTGGCCGTTGACCTCGATCCAGTCGCCCTCGCTGATCGGGCGCTCGACCAGAAGGATGATGCCCGAGATGAAGTTCGACACGATGTTCTGGAGGCCGAAGCCGATGCCGACCGATAGCGCGCCGGCGACGATGGCCAGGTTCGACAGGTCGATGCCGGCCGAGGTGATCGCGACGATGGCGGCCAGGAAGATGCCGAGGTAGCCGATGCCGGAAACCACGGCGGTCTGCCCGCCCGGGTCGAGCGAGGTCTTGGGCAGGACCGATGTCTTCAGCGCACCTTGCACCAGCCGCGTCGCGACGTAGAGCGCCGCGAAGACGATGGCGAAGGTCACGAAGTCTGCCGGTGCGATCCGCGTGTCGCCGAAGGCGAAGCCCTCGCGCGCCCGCGCCCAGAGCTCGGTCAGGTCGGCGACCCGCCAGCCCCAGATCAGCGCCAGGAACGGAACCGCCGCCAGCGTCAGCGCGAAGCCGACAAGCACCGGGATCAGCGCCTCCTCCTCGTCGTCCCCCCGGCCGGTGGCCAGCGCGTAGAGGTCGGCGACAAGCTTCTGCAGGATGACCACAAAGGCCAGCAGCGCCAGCGACAGGGCGGTGGGGAACACCAGGAACCGGCCGAGCGTGTAGTAGCCGATCGCGGCCAGCGCCGGACCGGCGATGGCGGCCAGCATCGTGCCGCGCCCGACGAGGACCAGCACGCGCGCCCGGGTCTGCGTCTCGGCCGCGCCGCTTGCCGCCCCGGCACCGACCAGGATCTGGCCCAGCCGGAACAACAGCAGTCCGCAGGCCACCAGCACCGGGAAGCCCAGCACGACCCGGCCAACGAGGCTTTCGCCCTCGTAGGGCAGCATCGCGCCGATCAGCCCGCCGATCGCCAGCAGCAGACCGAGAAGCGTGGCGTAGAACCGCCCCTCGGCCCGCCGTTCGGGAGAGAGGCCGGGGATCAGCGCGGCCTCCTCGGCGCGCGCGAACACCTGGTGGCCCAGCCAGCGCGCGGCAAGAATCACGAAGCCGATCATCGGCAGCGCCGCCAGCAGGACCGCGCCCCGCGGGCCGGAAAGCCCGGTGGTGAAGGCCGCCGTGATCAGCAGGATGACCCCGATGTAGGGAAGCACGACCTGCCCGAGCGACACCAGAAGCGCCAGCACCACGCGCTTGGCGCGGCGGCCGGTCCCGGCCATGAAGCGTCCCGCCAGCCGGTCGCTCCACTGCCGGCCCTGGATCAGCAGCGCCGCGCCTATCCCCAGCAGCAGCAGCGTTGCGGGAAGGTTCTCGCGGGCGTTGGCGCGCAGCGTCGGGCTTGCCCAGGCCTCGCGGGTCTCCGACCAGATCTCGGTCACGATCCGCCCAAGCGCCGACAGCGCGGGCGGCCAGTTGACCGGCACCAAGGGCGAGGGCCCGAGCTCCAGTAGCTCGCTCGCCTGGCGGCTGCGCAGCGTGCTGTCGATCTCGCGGATCAGGCCGTCGGCGCCGACATAGGCCTCTTCGGCGGCGATCCCCGGCGCCTGCAGCGTCGCCAGCTGGTCATTCAGCGCGGCCCGGCGGCCGGCGATGTCCTCGGGCTCGGTCTCGCCCTCGGCGGGGGCAGGCCCGAGCGCCGTGATCTGGTTGCGGATCGTGTCGATCCGCGAGCGGTTCGCGCTTTGCGCCGCAAGGAACTGCTCGCGCCAGCGCGCGATGTCGCTGCGCAGCCGCTCCAGCGCAAGGTTGGTGGTGTCGGGGTCCTCCAGCGCGGCCTCGGCCGCGCGGCGGATCTCGTTCCAGGCGGCGTAGTCGGGCGGTTCGCCCGCCACGGGTCGCTCGCCCGCACCATCGTCGGCCCCGCCGTCGGTGTCGGCATCGGCGGAGGAGCCCAGCCACCAGTTGAGTGTCTGCCCGGCAGGCACCGCCTGGGCGCGGCCTGTCCCCTCGGTCCCCAGCCACCATGAGGCCGGGGTGGGCGCCGCCTCGCCGGCCCCCGCGCCGCCTCCCGCGCCGCCACCCAGCCACCAGCTTGCCGGCCGCACCGGAACCTGCCCGCCCTGCCCGTTCTGGCCAAGCCACCAGCCGATGGTCTCGGCCATGCCCGGCGCGGCCGGCTCGCCCCCCGCAGCACCGTCGCCCGACGAGCCGAGCCACCACGACATGACCTGCGCCGGGGCGGGCGCGGGCGCCAGACCTAGGAAGAGGCCGGCCAGCGCCGCGACGAATGCGCCGCGAAGGGCCGCGAAGGCGGTCATGGGTCCTGGAACACCGCCGGCACGTCGCGCGGCGCGGCCTCGAGCCAGGCGGGCGCCGGCAGGCCCTTCTCGCGCAGAAACACGGGGTTGAAGAGCTTGGACTGGTACCGCGTGCCGTAGTCGCACAGGATCGTCACGATGGTATGGCCCGGCCCCAGCGCGCGCGCCATGCGGATGGCCCCCGCGATGTTGATCCCCGACGAGCCGCCGAGGCAAAGCCCCTCCTCGGCCAGCAGGTCAAAGACGATGGGCAGGGCCTCTGCATCGGGGATGCGCCAGCTCATGTCGGGGGTGAAGCCTTCTAGGTTCGCCGTGATCCGGCCCTGGCCGATCCCTTCGGTGATCGAACTGCCGGGCGCCTCGAACTGGCCCGTGGTGTAGAAGGCATGCAGTGCCGCGCCCTCGGGGTCGGCAAGGCCGATCCTGACACCCTTCGGCTGAAGCGCCTCGGCCACCCCCGCGATCGTCCCGCCCGAGCCTACGGCGCAGACGAAACCGTCGACCCGGCCGCCGGTCTGCTCCCAGATCTCGGGGCCGGTCGTCTCGACATGGGCCTGGCGGTTGGCCACGTTGTCGAACTGGTTCGCCCAGATCGCGCCGTTGGGCTCGGACTGCGCCAGACGCTCGGCCAGACGGCCCGAATAGTGGACGTAGTTGTTGGGATTGCGGTAGGGCACCGCCGGCACCTGTACGAGGTCGGCCCCCGCCAGGCGCAGCATGTCCTTCTTCTCCTGGCTCTGCGTCTCGGGGATCACGATCACCGTGCGGAAGCCCATCGAGGCGCCGACCAGCGCCAGCCCGATGCCGGTGTTGCCCGCCGTGCCCTCGACGATGGTGCCGCCCGGGCGAAGCTGCCCCTTGGCCACGGCATCGCGGACGATGTAAAGCGCGGCACGGTCCTTGACCGACTGGCCGGGGTTCATGAACTCGGCCTTGCCGAGGATCTCGCACCCCGTCATCTCGGACGCCTTGCGCAGGCGGATGAGCGGGGTGTTCCCGATGGCCCCGGCGAGGTCCGTGGCAATGTGCATGGCGGGCTGCCCTTCCCTTCTTGTCGCTCCTACCTAGGCCGGGGGGCGCGCGAACTCAAGCCGAGCGGCGCAGCGCCTCGCGGCGGGCGGCAAGGAACAGCGCCGAGATGAGAAGCTGGCCGTTGTCGACCTCTCCCGACGCCACCAGCGCCATCAGCCGGTCGAAGGGCAGAAGATGTGCGCGGATGTCCTCGTGTTCGTCGGCGACGCCGCCGACGCCGCCCGCCAGCGCGTCGGGCAGGTCGGCAAGGCCGAGGAAGCAATGGATGTACTCGCTCTTCGCCCCGGGCGAGGGGTAGTAGCCCGCAACCGGGATCAGCGCACCCAGGGTCAGTCCCGCCTCCTCGACCGCCTCGCGGCGGGCGGCGTCCTCGGGGGTTTCGCCGGGGTCGATCCGTCCGGCGATCGCCTCGATCTGCCAGGGCTGCGGGTCGCCTCGGCCCCAGGGCCCGGCGCGGAACTGCTCGATCACCATCACCCGGTCACGGACGGGGTCGTAGGGCAGGACCGTGGCGGCGTCGCCCGAGATGAAGACGGCCCGGGTGACGGGCGCGCTTTGCGTGCCGTCGAAGCGGCGGTAGCTGAGGTCGCCCTCCTCGATGGCGAAGTACGCGGCGTAGGGCTGGCGCCAGCCGAGCACCGCCACATCGCCCGGCGCTGCACGGCGGCGGACGTCGGTCGGCGCGGGGCTCCGGCCGGCCCGAACCCGCGAGGCGGCGCGCACCAGCACCTGCGGATAGCGGGCGAACACCGCCGCGTCGGGGCGGCTGCCGCGCACCGCCATGAGTTCCTCGGCCGCCGCGACCGCGACTTCGGCCCAGCGCGCCGTCCAGTCGGCCGGCGACCACGGCCCGTCTGTGGCCTCGCCGCCCGAGGGAAGATAGAGCCGCGCGGTCGCCGGCCCGGTCGCGGTCAGGACTTCGGCCTCGGCCGGGCGGGCGCCGAGCCCCGTCGCGTAGGCCTCGATCCGTGCCGCCGGCTCTGCCCCGATGGGCCGCAGAAGCAGACCCTCGACCGCCGCTCCGGGCTCGGCGACGGGCACCGCCGCGCCGGTGTCGCCAAAGCGGTCGAGCCGGTGGCCACGCAGTACCGCCGGTTCGGCCGGCAGCACGGCCCCGGCAACCGCGGCCAGCAGCGGCGGATGGCAGAGCGGCCCGTAGAGAAAGAGCGGCATGACCGGCATCGTCCCGCCCGCATCGCTGCCGGGGCGCGTCAGCTCCAGCGCTTTGCGGCCCATTCCGAGAACAGGCCGGCGAGGCTGCCGCCCACGATCAGCACGGCCAGCGTCATCGTCGACGTGCCGACCATCGCTCCGTATTCGACGACAAGCCCGACCATGCCGCGCAGCGCGTCCATGACGCCGACGTAGCGCTTGTCGACAGACCGGGCGAGCATTTCGTAGATCGAGAAGAAGACGAGCGCCCAGAACACGATGGTGGCCGAGGTCCTGAGCCCCGTGCCGATCGCGCGGCCGGTTCCCTTCCCGGCGTTCGGACCCATGACCCACCACCCGACAAGGATCCCGATCAGGCCGCAGATCACCGAGAACCAACCGAGGTTCATGCCCTCGGGGAAGCTCGGCTTCATCACTTCGGCGGCGAAGAAGCCTACGAGGCCGAAGGCGAAGGCGGCGAAGAGTTTCGCGGCGGTGGGCATGTCAGGACACGGGCCTCGTGACGGTGATCTGCGTGACGTCGCAGTTTCCGTGCTGGAACGTCGCCGCGCAAGAGGCAAGATAGAAGTTCCACATCCGGCGGAAGCGTTCGTCGAAGCCCAGGCGCTGCACCTCGGCCCAGCGGTCGTTGAAGGTCTCGTGCCAGCGTTTCAGCGTCTGGCTGTAGCTCTGCCCGAACTCGACCGAGTCGCGCACCGCAAGCCCGGCCCGCGCCACCTCGCGTCTGAGGATCGTGGGTGTGGGAAGCATGCCGCCGGGAAAGATGTACTTCTGGATGAAGTCCACCCCGCGTTTGTAGACCTCCCACCGGCGGTCGTGGACGGTGATGATCTGAAGCGTCGCGTTCGCCCCGGGCTTCAGGCGCTCGCGCAGCGTGTCGAAGTAGACCGGCCAGTAGCGCTCTCCCACCGCCTCGAACATCTCGATCGAGGCTATGCCGTCGTAGGTTCCGCGCTCGTCGCGATAATCCTGCAGCTTGATCTCGACCCGGTCCGACAGGCCCGCCCGGGCGATGCGCTCGACCGCGTAGTCGTGCTGCGCGCGGCTGATCGTCAGGCCGGTGACGCGCAGCCCACGCTCCCGTGCGGCGTACTCGGCAAAGCCGCCCCAGCCGCAGCCGATCTCCAGCACGTGGTCCCCCGGCCGGGCGCCCATGCGGTCGACCATGCTCGCGTACTTCTGCACCTGCGCTTTTTCCAGCGGCTCCTGCCCGGTCCGGAACAGCGCCGAGGAATAGGTCATCGTCTCGTCGAGCCAGAGTGCGTAGAAATCGTTGCCGAGGTCGTAGTGCGCCGCGATGTTGCGCTTGGCCTGGACCCGGCTGTTGCCTTGCAGCCAGAAGCGCAGCTTTTCCCACATCCGCAGGAGCCCGATGCCGGGAAAGCCATCGTAGACGCCTTCGTTGCCGGCATGCATCAGGTCCATGAATGCCATCAGGTCCGGCGTCGACCAGCCGCCGTCGAGGTAGGCGTCGCAGAATCCGAGGTCGCCCTCGCGGATCAGGCGCGCGAAGAGGTCGGGGTCATGGACCTGCATCTCGGCCACCGGGCCGGGCTTCGGCCCCTCGGCGCGGAACCGCCGCCCGTCGGGCAGCACCACGTCGAGCCGGCCGTGCTCCAGCGCGCGCGCCATGCCGAAGGCCTGCGCGAAGTAGCGCGGCAGACCCGCCTGCCCCCGCGTGTCGGTCAGATGCTCCATCACCGTCCCCTCGTCCCCCCGCCGCAGGTTAGCCGCATCCCGGCCTCGCCCGCAACCTGTTGACGTTTCAGCCCTTCCAGCATTCGTAGGCCGCCAGCGCACGGCGCCGCCCCTCGGCGGCATCGATCCGCGGCGCCGGATAGCGATCGTCGGGCGACATTCCCCAGCTGCTCGGGATCGCCGCGAAGTAACTCAGGGCCGTCCGGGGCGCGCTGGCCTGCCCCTCGGCGATCCAGGCCCGGCGGTAGGCGCCATCGGCATCGAACTTCTCGGCCTGCGTCTCGGGGTTGAACACCCGGAAATACGGCGCCGCATCCGGCCCCGATCCGGCCGTCCACTGCCAGCCCAACGCGTTCGAGGCGGGGTCCCAGTCGATCAGGCAGTCCTCGAACCAGCGCTGGCCGATCCGCCAGTGCGCCAAAAGATTCTTGGTCAGGTACGAGGCCACGATCATCCGCGCCCGGTTGTGCATCGTGCCAGTCACGTACATCTCGCGCATCGCGGCATCGACGAAGGGCACGCCCGTCCGCCCGCGCGTCCAGTCGCGGACCTCGGGCCGGCCGGCGTCGTCGTCCCAGGGGAATTCCCGCCACTCCTCGCGCCAGCTGTCGCGCAGGATGTGGGGCGTGTGGTGGACGAGGTGCCAGGCGAAGTCGCGCCACACGAGTTCCTTCAGGAACGTCTCGGCCCCCGCCTTGCCCTCGGCCCGGGCGCGCATCCCGGCATGCCAGCAGCTCCGCGCCGAGATCTCGCCCCAGGCAAGGTTCTCGGACAGGCGCGAGGTGCCCCGGAGGGCAGGGAAGTCGCGCGCGCCGTCGTAGTCGGCCACGCGCTGCGCGACGAAGTCGCCCAGCCGCCGCTGCGCGGCGTCCTCGCCGACGTTGACATGCGCCGCGACCACCGCCACGCCGCGGTCCATCCCCGCCCCCAGCGCCCAGCCGGACGGATCGTCGCCGGCGGGCCAGGCCGCGGGCGCGGCCAGCCGGGCGGGTGCGGGCAGCGGATCGCCCGGATCGCGGTCGCGCACCGCGCGCCAGTAGGGCGTGTAGACCCGGTAGTAGCCGCCCTGCCCGGTCTCGACCGTCCAGGGTTCGAAGAGGACATGGCCCGGGAAGCTCCGGGCATCGACCCCGCCGGCCTTCAGCGCGGCCTTCACGGCCTCGTCGCGGGCGCGGGCCTCGGGGTCGTAGGCGCGCGTCCACCAGACGGCACCGGCCCCGGTCTCTTCCACCAACGCCTGCAATGCGGGAAGCGCGCGACCGCGGCGCGGCACCAGCCGCGATCCCGCGGCGGCCAGCCGCCCGGCGAAGTGTTCCACCCCCAGCCCAAGCCGCCACTTCGGCGCCGCGCCGTAGCCCTCGGCCACCTCGTCCAGGATGAACACAGGGATGACCGGCCGCCCGGTTTCAACCGCCGCCGCCAGCGCGGGGTGGTCGGCCAGGCGCAGGTCGCGCCGGAACCAAAGAATGATCGGACTGCCCGTCGCCACGCCTGCCTGCCCCCGTCCGGCAGGTCGCGCGCCCGCCTAGAGAACCTGATCTAGCGCCCGGATCAGCCGGTCAACCTCGTCCCGCGTGGTGTAGTGCACGAAGGACAGGCGCAGGACGCCCTTCTTCGGATCGACCCCCATCGCCTCGAGCGGGCGGACCGCATAGAAGTCGCCGCCGCCCGCCATGATGCCGTGCGGTGCCAGCGCGCGCGCGACCTGCTCGCCGGGGCGGTCGAGTTCCACTGCCACGGTGGGCGCGCGGCTGCGGACATGGCGCGGGCCTAGAAGCCTGACGTCGTTGCGCCCGGCGAGATAGTCGAGAAGCGGCCCCAGAAGCGCCTCTTCCTGCGCCCGAAAGAGGTCGTGGACCACCTCGGCGCGGCCGGTCAGGTCGCGTCCGGCGCGGATGTGGTGGGCATAGACGGCATCGATGTAGTCGGCGATTCCGGCCGAAGCGGCGACCTGCGCGTGGTCCGGCCCGGCCGGCGTGAACTGGTTCGGCAGATGGTCGCCCACCCGGTGGCGTACCACCATGATCCCCTGATGGGGCCCGTAGGTCTTGTAGGCCGAGAACAGGTAGATGTCGGCGTCAAGCTTGCCGACGTTCGGCAGGCCGTGCGGCGCATAGCTGACCCCGTCGACGCAGACGAAC